>WLRX01000053.1 GCA_009706135.1 Actinomycetota bacterium | reverse complement strand
GTAATCCCAATTCGATGCCAACGTTTCGAACTTCATCCTTAAAGAGTGCACGCAGTGGTTCGACCAGACTAAATTTAAGGTCATCAGGTAATCCACCAACATTGTGATGCGATTTGATATTAGCGGTTCCTGTGCCGCCACCGGATTCAACAACATCTGGATAAAGAGTTCCTTGCACTAAGAATTCAACTTCGCCACCACTTGCAATATCGCGGGCAGCTTTTTCAAAAGATCTTATAAATTCGCGTCCGATAATTTTCCGCTTTGTTTCAGGATCGCTGACCCCTTTGAGCGCATCTAGGAATTGATCCACTGCATCCACCACAACAAGGTTTACTCCTGTGGATGCAACAAAGTCTCTTTGAACTTGTTCTGACTCTCCACTTCGAAGCAATCCGTGATCCACAAAGACACATGTAAGTTGATTTCCAACAGCTTTTTGAATTATTGCTGCAGCAACGGCTGAATCAACGCCACCAGAGAGTCCACAGATAACTCTTTTGGTTCCAATCTGTTTTTTAGCTTTTTCAATTTCTGTTTGTGCAATATTTGCTGTTGTCCATGTTGTAGAACACTTAGCAATGTTTACAAGCCAGTTCTTTAGAATCTCTTGCCCGTGCTCTGAGTGCAACACTTCCGGATGAAATTGAACGCCAGATAGCTGTGCATTCGCACTTTCAAATGCTGCAATTGATGTATCACTCGTACTCGCCGTCACACTGAATCCACATGGCGCTTCAGTCACTGCATCACCGTGTGACATCCATACTCGCTGCTCTGTTGGCAATGATGCAAATACTTTTGATCCAGCGCTAACTTTTAATTGCGTGCGTCCAAACTCAGATTTACCTGTCTGGCTAACAACCCCGCCAAGGGCAGCTGCCATTGCTTGGAAACCGTAACAAATACCGAAAATCGGAATATTTAAAGCAAAGATTGCAGGGTCTACAGATGGTGCATTTTCTGCATACACACTCGATGGCCCACCAGAGAGAATGATTGCTTCAGGGTTTTTAGCACTTATTTGTGCGGCTGTTATAGAAGATGGAACTATCTCTGAATAAATATCTGCTTCACGGACTCGGCGTGCGATGAGTTGCGCGTATTGCGCTCCAAAATCTACAACCAAAACTCCGTGAGGATTAGGCACGATGTATAAGTACTTCTACTCGCTGGAAAGATTTAACGTCTGAATAACCAGTAGTTGCCATCGCACGACGTAGCGCGCCAAATAGATTCATTGATCCATCGGCTGCATGTGAAGGTCCAAGCAGAATTTCTTGCAACGTTCCAGATGTTCCAACAGCGACTCTTTCACCGCGTGGAAGTTCTGGATGGTGTGCCTCTGATCCCCAGTGCCAACCAAGTCCTGGCGCCTCTGTAGCTTTTGCAAGAGGTGAGCCCATCATTACCGCATCTGCTCCACATGCAATTGCTTTAGCAATATCACCACTTCGTCCAACAGAACCATCTGCAATGACGTGAACGTAGCGTCCGCCGGATTCATCTAAATACTCACGACGTGCTGATGCAACTTCTGCAACTGCAGATGCCATAGGAACTTCAATACCTAATACTTTTCGTGTTGTGTGCGCAGAACCGCCACCAAATCCGACTAGTACACCTGCCGCACCTGCGCGCATTAAGTGCAAAGCACCCGTTGCAGTTGCAACACCGCCAACAATTACAGGAACATCGAGCTCGTAAATAAACTTCTTTAGATTAAGTGCTTCGCTTTCATCAGCCACATGCTCAGCACTTACTGTTGTTCCGCGAATGACGAAAATATCCACACCGGCATCAATAACTGCTTTGTGTAATTCGGCAGTGCGCGCTGGTGAAAGAGATGCTGCAACTGTCACGCCAGCATCTCTAATTGTTTTAATTCGTTCTTTAATCAACTCTGGCTTGATTGGTTCTAGATAAATTTCTTGCATACGTTTGGTTGCATGCTTATCAGGCATAGATGCTATTTCACCCAGTGGAATACGCGGATCTTCATAGCGAGTCCACAAACCTTCCAGGTTAAGAACTCCGAGTCCGCCCAGATTTCCAATTGCAATTGCGGTATCGGGTGAAACAACTGAATCCATTGGAGCAGCCATCATTGGTAAATCAAATTTATAAGCATCTATTTGCCAAGAAGTTGAAACTTCAAGTGGATCGCGCGTACGGCGACTCGGAACGATTGCAATATCGTCAAAAGAATAAGCCAGACGGGCTCTTTTGCCGGGAGCTATTTCAATATCGCTCATGATTCTCCTTTCGGTGCCTTAGTTCTTCTGTGAGTAATTTGGTGCATCTGCAACGTGATAAACATCGTGCGGATGGCTCTCTTGCAACCCTGCTGCAGTAATTTGAATGAGTCGACCTTCACGTCGAAGTGTTTCAATATCTGGGGCTCCTGCATATCCCATACCAGAGCGCAATCCACCAACTAATTGGTGCACAACTTCGGCTGCAGATCCACTGTAAGAAACTTTTCCTTCTATACCTTCGGGAACTAATTTATCTTCTGAAAGAACGTCATCTTGCATGTAACGATCTTTTGAATACGATTTTTTATCTCCGCGAGATTGCATTGCGCCAAGAGATCCCATTCCGCGATAAGACTTGTACTTGCGCCCATCAATTTCTATGAGTTCTCCCGGAGATTCATCGCAACCTGCAAGTAATGAACCAAGCATTACTGAGTGCGCTCCAGCAACAATTGCTTTAACGATGTCACCTGAATATTGCAATCCGCCATCTGCAATAAGTGGAATGCCCGCTTTTGCACATGCCTTACTTGCTTCCATAATTGCTGTAATTTGCGGAACACCAACACCTGCGACAATTCGAGTGGTGCAAATTGACCCTGGACCAACTCCAACTTTTACCGCATCGGCACCAGCATTGATAAGTGCTTGCGCGCCTGCTCGCGTTGCAACGTTTCCGCCAATTACTTGAGTGGTGGGTGAGAATTTCTTAATGCGAGTGATTGCATCTAGTACTGCACGGTGATGACCATGTGCTGTATCAACAACTACAACATCGACGCCAGCTTCAATTAAAGCTTGTGCACGATTAAAACCATCTTCTCCAACACCGACTGCAGCGCCAGCTAGTCCAACATTTTTTACTAATTTAACGTGAGCAACTTGTTCTTCAATCGGTAAATTTCTGTGAATGATGCCGATTCCACCAGCTTTTGCCATTGCAATTGCCATTGCAGATTCGGTGACTGTGTCCATCGCAGATGAAACAAGTGGGACAGAGAGTGAAATTGTTCGTGTGAGCCATGTACCCGTATTTACTTCGCTGGGAACAACTTCTGAGGCATCTGGCAGAAGTAGAACATCATCATAAGTTAGGCCGAGCATTGCGATTTTCTCAGTATCGCTACTCATCGCTGCCCTCCTCGAACTCAATTGCCCTGTAAGAAAGTCAGAGTCTATCGGTGCTTTAAGCCCCTACTGCCCGCGTGATTTCCTCGCATGCGAAGTTCAAATCAGGGGTTTTAGTCATATGTGCGCAATCACTTTTGCTCCAGCCAGGCCCACCTAAAAGAATTCGTGGTGCCGGCCGCACTATCGGTAGATCTTTGAAATAACTTGGATCAGCATTTTCAACTAATTGCGCCCATAAGAAAATTGCTGGCGGTGCAAATTTTTCAACCATTGCTTCAAGGGCTGCAAAAGGCGTTCTAGCTCCGAGGAAATGGCACTCAATATTTCTTTCGGCTAGAGCTGCAGCTAATGCGTGGATTGCAAGTGAGTGCATCTCTTCACCGACGGATGCAACCAGAACTGGGCGTGGATTAATTGGCCTTGAGATTTTTGATGCACGTTCGCGCAAAACACTTTTAAGTATTTCTGAGAAGAAGTGTTCGATTTCAATTCCTTCGCCAGTTTCTTCCCACGTTTTTCCGAGTGAAACAAGGACAGGCACGATGACTTCCTGCCATGAGTGGATAACGCCATTTTCCTCAATGTCTTTGCGAAGAGCCCTTTCAATAAAATTCTTATCAAGAGCAAATGCAGCTTTAAGCAATATTTCGACTGAATCAGGTCGATCAGAAAAACCATCAACTATTTTGTCTATTGTGATATTGCTTCGATCGGTTAAGGCTTTTTCTGCCGCTTCTGCCGGAGGCATGCCTGCAATGATTAATCGACGCATCGTTGTTAATTTTGCTAAGTCTTGCGCGCTGTATCGACGATGCGAACCACTCGCATGATCTGTTGGACCCAGGCCATAACGTCTGGCCCAGGTACGAAGAGTCGCAGGGGCAACGCCGAGTCGTCTAGCCACGGCTGCAACGGTTAGAAGCTCTTCCACAGGCTTATCGTGGCGTGATGCGATGCATATCACCACTTGGAATGCCTCTTTTGGGCTAGTAATAAGGGCAGATACTTGAACAACCTATGAAACGGTTGTACCTTGCTCGTATGGCTGAAATTTCACGTTTACCCCAACCGATCGCCGATCACTGGGAGTGGCAATACGAGGGTTCATGCCGCACCCTGCCTTCTGAAATGTTTTTCCATCCAGATGGAGAACGAGGCCCCCGCCGTCGTAACCGTGAAAATGCAGCAAAAGCAATCTGTGCCAGTTGTCCGGTTCTTATGCAATGCCGCTCGCACGCACTGGCAGTACAAGAGCCTTATGGAATTTGGGGTGGACTCTCTGAAGATGATCGCTTAGCGATTATTGGAAAAGAAGTTACGTCAGAGGTTTCTCACGCTTCATAAAGAAGTTAAGAAAAAACCCCTTCGCATTACGCGAAGGGGTTTTTTACATTCTTAATTAGTGTGAATGTCCACCTGGGCCATGTGAATGACCTTGGCCGCCAGCATCTGGTGCTTGATCTGCCGGACGTTCGTAGACAATCGCTTCTGTCGTAATAAACATGGCAGCAATTGATGCAGCATTTGCCAGAGCAGAACGAGTTACCTTTACTGGGTCGATGACGCCATCTTTTGCAAGATCGCCATAGACATCAGTTGCAGCATTAAATCCTTCGTGTGCTTTCATGGCACGAACCTTTGCTACAACTACGTAACCTTCGAGTCCCGCATTTTCTGCAATCCAACGAAGTGGTTCATCGCATGCTTTGCGAACAAGGCGAACGCCAACTGCCTTATCACCGCTGAATCCAAGATCGCCTTCAAGTGAATCGGCTGCATGCACAAGTGCTGCGCCTCCTCCGATAACGATTCCTTCTTCAACTGCTGCGCGAGTAGCTGAAATAGCATCTTCAAGGCGGTGCTTTTTCTCCTTGAGCTCTACTTCGGTGTGTGCGCCAACCTTGATTACGCAGACTCCGCCAGCGAGTTTTGCAACGCGCTCTTGAAGCTTGCCGCGATCCCATTCGGAATCGGTTGTGGCTAATTCATTACGGATTTCTTGTACGCGGGCTGCTACTAGTTTCTTATCTCCAGAGCCATCGACAATCGTGGTGGCATCCTTAGAAATTACTATGCGGCGAGCTTTACCAAGTGATTCGATTCCGATTTGGTCTAACTTCATTCCAACTTCTGCTGAGATAACAGTTCCGCCGGTTAAAACTGCAATGTCTTCGAGCATCGCTTTACGGCGATCTCCAAAGCCAGGTGCTTTAACTGCAGCTGATGCGAATACACCGCGCATGCGGTTTACGACGAGAGTTGAAAGTGCTTCACCTTCAACGTCTTCAGCGATGATTAAGAGTGGCTTAGAAGCTTGTGCGATTTTTTCAAGAATTGGAAGTAAGTCAGCGAGCGCTGAAATTTTATTTCCAACGATCAAAACGTAAGCATCTTCTAGAACAGCTTCCATGCGATCTTGATCAGTTACAAAGTATGGAGAGATGTAACCCTTATCGAATTGCATACCTTCTGTGAATTCGAGTTCGAGTGCGGTTGTTGATGCTTCTTCAACTGTGATCACGCCATCTTTGCCGACCTTATCCATCGCTTCTGCGATGAGGTTTCCGATGCTGCGATCCTGTGCAGAAATTGTTGCAACATCTGCAATCTGTGCCTTGTCATTGACGACTGTTGCGTTAGCACGAAGTCGCTCAGAGACTGCAGTAACCGCTGCTTCGATACCGAGTTTAAGATCCATTGGTTGTGCACCAGCTGCGAGGTTACGTAGACCTTCCTTAACCATTGCCTGAGCAAGAACGGTTGCAGTTGTTGTTCCATCACCGGCGACATCGTTGGTCTTGGTAGCAACTTCTTTAACGAGTTGTGCGCCCATGTTTTCAGCAGGATCAGATAATTCAATTTCCTTTGCGATTGTTACGCCATCATTTGTAATTGTTGGAGCGCCGTAAGCCTTAGAGATAACAACGTTACGACCCTTAGGTCCAAGAGTTACCTTGACTGTGTCAGCAAGAATGTTGACGCCACGCTCCATCGCACGACGAGCATGCTCGTCGAAATCTAGAATCTTTCCCAT
>WLRX01000052.1 GCA_009706135.1 Actinomycetota bacterium | reverse complement strand
TGTGCTAATTCGCGGGCAATAGCAGTACCAACAACTCCTGCACCGATGATTGCAACGTCATAAATATTTTTACTCATGGGCAGATTCCAACGCATTGGCGGGCAAGGTGCGCCACTTTGCTAGGTAACTCTGGGCGCGATCGGCGCTCCATGCAGGTGAATACGTATGTGCCGGTTTCCAGGAAGATGCGAAATCTCCTAGGTGCAGCGCGCTTTGTGTTGCCATTGCTGCAAGGTTAGCAACTCCGATGGCAGTGGCATCTGGATGCGGATACACCTCGATTTCTACTTGTGCTAAGTCCGCCTGCATCTGCATCAAGGTTTGTGATTGTGTTAAGCCGCCATCAACGCGCAGGTGTGTGACGCTCACTCCATCTGCTGCAATTGCACTAAGTAAGTCGGCAACCTGAGCAGCAATTCCATCGACCATTGCGCGCGCTATTTCGCCTTTGCCATGACTCAGTGTTAATCCTGCAATGCTTGCCGTTGCGCGCGGTTTCCATAAGGGTGCGCCGTAACCTGCAAATCCTGGGGCGGCCATTACACCACGTGCATCTGGTAAGGAATCAATTGCTTCTGCTGAATCCAGTAAATTATTTTCGATGAGCCACTGCACAGCAGTTGCTGCTGTAAATACTTGACCATCTAAGTAATAGGCGGATTCACCGCGGATATTCCATGCGAGTGAAGTTGCTAATCCATGCTTGGAGATCTTTGGCGTGTCACCGATATTGGTAAGCAAGAATGCACCGGTGCCGTATGTGCACTTTGCTTGTCCAATTTCAAAACAATTCTCGGCCAGCAAAGCCGCTGGTTGATCAACCATCGCACCTGCTAATACAACACCGCGGAGTTGCTCTAAATCAGGGTGACAGATTTCACCGATTACTTGATCGTTCTTAATTAATTCTGGGAAGTCACCAACGTCTAGTCCCCAGATCTCTGCTAACTCAGAACTCCACGCCCGAGTATGTAAATCAAAGAGCAGTGTGCGAGATGCTGTTGAAACATCTGTTACAAACTTGCCAGTTAATTTAGCAATAATCCACGAATCCGTTGTTGTGATTACACCAGTTTTAACTCGCTCACGTAGCCACACCATCTTTGGTGCCACAAAGTATGGATCTATAGTTAATCCACTTTTCGATAATACGAATGCAGAGTGCGCACTTCGTTCTTCACATAATGTAGCTGACCGTGAGTCCTGCCAAATAATTACCTGCGACAGCGCATCGCCATTGTTCTTATCCCAAGCCAAGATCGATTCACCTTGATTTGCTAATCCGACGGCTGTGATTTTTTCTGTGCTGCCTGTGAGTGCTTGCTTAACGGCAATGATTATTGATTGCCACAAATTATCTGCCGTGCATTCGCTGACACCTGGTGCGCCATGCTGTAATTCAAGTGGTGAATATCCACGACTAAGGACTTCGCCAGAATCACCAATCACAAGGGCTTTGGTGCCTGAAGTACCTTGATCAATTGCCACAATGGCCATGGCTAACTTTAACCTCTGTACTGGCATTACATATAGTTCTAAATCTCGTGCGAAGTAGAGGTGATTTACTGCGATTCCACGCTTACCTCTAAAACTCTCGTAGTAATATGCCGAGGTGCGCGTAGATACCGAAATACTCAAGGCGCTTGAAAATGAATCGATTGAGATTCTGCGCGAGACAGCCGTGTCGTTTCGTAAACCAGTTTTGATGTATTCAATTGGTAAGGACTCCTCAGTATTGCTACATCTAGCAAAGAAAGCTTTTTACCCTGCGCCAATTCCATTCCAGCTACTCCATATTGATACAACATGGAAGTTTAAGGAAATGATTAGTTTTCGCGACAAAGTTGTCGCCGATAACTCCTTGTCTTTAATTGTAAATACCAATAAAGAAGGCGTCGAAAGTCGTATTAATCCATTCACTACCGGTATTTCTGAGTACACACGTGTAATGAAAACTGTTGCATTGCGACAGGCACTCGATGACCATCAGATTGATGCTGCAATTGGTGGATCAAGGCGAGATGAAGAAAAATCTCGAGCAAAAGAGCGAATCTTTAGTTTGCGCGATGAAGGCCATCGATGGAATCCACGCAATCAACGTCCAGAAATGTGGCGTACATATAACACCCGGCTAGCACCGGGGCAGACTATGCGAGTCTTTCCAATATCTGATTGGACTGAATTAGATGTGTGGCGATACATCGAGCAGGAAAAAATCGAAGTTAATCCTCTCTACTTTGCAAAAGAGCGGCCAGTTGTTAAACGCGGAGATCAACTCATCATGGTCGATGACGATCGTTATCCACTGGGTGTTGGTGAAAAACCCGAGATGCTCGAAGTTCGATTTAGAACATTGGGTTGTTACCCGCTGACGGCAGCTGTGCAATCGGATGCAAAAACAATCGAAGAAATTGTAGAAGAAGTTTTCGCCGTAAAACTGAGCGAACGTGCCACTCGTCTGATTGATGGTGCAAATGAAGATTCAATGGAGAAAAAGAAGAGCGAAGGGTATTTTTAAATGCAGACCTCAGTTCTTCGTTTGCTTACCTGTGGAAGTGTCGATGACGGAAAGAGCACGCTGATCGGCAGATTATTAGTAGAAACAGATAGCGTTCCGCACGACACAGTGGGCGCCGCTCGACATGTTCGCCGACCTGGTTCAACAATTGCAGCAGGCGACATCGATTTCAGCTTACTTACCGATGGCCTCGAAGCAGAACGCGAACAAGGAATCACAATTGATGTTGCTTATCGTTCTATGTCTTTACTAGATGGCAGACGTTTAATAATTTCTGACGCACCAGGGCACGAGCAATACACAAGAAATATGGCTGTTGCCGCATCTAGGGCGGACATTGCAATTGTACTTATTGATGCGACCAAGGGAGTCCGTACCCAGACGCTTCGCCATTTGATGATTTGTAATCTCATGGGAGTTTCTCGAGTAATTGTTGCAATCAATAAATTAGATGCAGTTGATTACAGCCAACAAATCTTTACAACAATCAAAGAAGATTTACTTTCGCATATGTCGCGATTTGATCTGCCTGATATTCACTTCATACCCATGAGCGCCCTTGCCGGAGATAACGTAGTTACGCACAGCACAAATATGCCATGGCACTCAGGTCAGAGTTTGCTTGAATGTATTCAATCGTGGCAGCCACAAAAATCTGAGGAAAACACAATGCGTGCGCGCGTGCAATCAATAGTGCGTGCAGAAGATTTCCGTGGTGTGAGTACCACAATTCATCGAGGCAAAGTCAGCGTTGGCGATCAGGTTCGGATACACCCGAGCAATCTGACAGCCACTATTTCAACAATCGTTGCAGATTTTAAAAATATAGAAACTGCCGATGAAGGCGATGCTGTTACGTTAGTTCTTCAACCAGAAGTAGACCTCACCCGTGGTGATTTGATTGCATCGGTTAATGAAGAGATATCAGGCAGCGACCGCTTCAGTGCACACCTTGTCTGGCTTAACGAGGAAGCACTTATACATAGCCGCTCATATTTATTAATCTCAGGCCCTGAGCAAATTCCAGTAATCGTGACAAAAATTCGACACAGTATTGATGTAAATACAGGAGAAGAAAAACCTGCCAATACATTAGTCATGAATGAAATCGGCGTTGTTGAAATTGCCACCAATGCTCCACTGGCATTGTTGCCGTATAAAGAATCTCGAGAATTTGGAAACTTTATTCTCATCGATCGTCTAACTTCTCAGAGCGTTGGCGCCGGAATGATTCGTCACGCCCTTCGACGCGGTGAAAATATTACACATCAGGCATATGAAGTCGATAAGTCAGCTCGCGAAAGTGCGAAAAATCAAAAGGCCAAACTCATTTGGCTAACTGGTTTATCAGGTTCTGGAAAATCTACTATCGCAAATGCTCTTGAGAAAAGATTGCACGCCCTCGGTATGCACGCATACGTATTAGATGGCGACAATTTGCGAATGGGACTAAATGTGGATTTAGGTTTTACTGCCGAAGATCGAGCAGAAAACGTACGCCGTGTATCTGAAGTAGCCAAACTAATGCTTGATGCTGGCCTTATCGTTATTACTGCTTTAGTTAGCCCATTTGAAGTTGATCGCCAACGAGCGCGCTCAATTTTTGATGAGGGTGATTTTGTAGAAGTCTTTGTCGATACACCCGTAGATATTTGTATTGCACGTGATCCAAAGGGACTCTACAAGAAAGCGTCGCAAGGACAGATTCCAAACTTCACTGGAGTAGGTCAAGATTATGAAAGACCTACAAATCCAGAAATGACTCTAGATGGCGAAGTCGATACGCAAGTAAATACTGAGCAGATATTAAAGTACATCCTATGAATTGGATCTTCTTCGCACTTGCTGGTTCCATCGCGCAGCTCATTGACGGCACACTCGGAATGGGATTTGGTTTAACAAGTTCAACGCTCCTCGTAACTCTTGGTGCTTCTGCAGCCGTTGCATCGGCCGCAGTTCACGCGGCCGAAATCGGAACAACTTTAGTCTCAGGCGCTTCTCACTGGCACGCTGATAATGTGGACAAGAAAATCCTCAAGCAACTTGCGATACCAGGTGGCATCGGGGCAATTTTAGGCGCAACATTCTTATCATCAATTGATTTATCGAGTGCAAAAATATTTATTTCTACACTTCTTTTGCTCTTAGGTTTCTTGCTGCTCTATCGCAATATTTTTAACTTTACCCAGCAACCAACCTCGCTTCAAGTAACAAATCCACGCTATTTCACATACTTAGGTTTTACGGGTGGTTTTGTTGATGCATCAGGTGGCGGGGGTTGGGGACCAATTGTTACTCCAACAATGATGACAACAACTGCAGTTGAGCCAAGAAAGATTATAGGAACAGTTAGCGCAGCTGAATTCATAGTTGCAATCTCTGCAAGTGTTGGATTTTTGATCAATATTAATCGTCTTAATATTGACTGGGCAGTAGTTGGAGGGTTGGCGCTAGGTGGTTCGATTATGGCGCCCATCGCTGCACGAATCGTTGTTAGGTTGCCACGAAAGCAGATAGGTATTCTTGTTGGATTGGCTGTAATTATAATTAATGGCTTCAGAATTATTACGAATTAATCTAAGTCTTTAATCTCAATTCCTTTTTTAGCAAGTTTCTTACACAAGGATTTATAGTTAGCATCGAAGCGTTCTGGATCTTTTACCTCAGTCCGCCAGCGTCCAATGTGTAATCGCTCGGCACTCATTGTCTCCTGAAAGTATTCTCTAAGTTCGGTGGCATCATCTAGTTCTAAGAAGTTTAAAATATTTTTGTAGGCAACATCCCGCTCATGCACAATAAGATCTTCTATTCTAAATTCAAGCACAGATTTCTGATCTACTTTTGCTAAAGCTTCTGCAGATTTTAGAACGCGATTTGCCCACCATTTCAACCCTGCATATGGTTCATTGGGTCCCCAACGCTCTTTAGTAATTGAGAGTGCTACATCGCGACCATCTCGGATCACATTGATGAAGCGCGCATCTGGCAGCAATTCCTTGATCTGACGGGAGTGCATCATGTTTACAGGTGTCGAATCACCAAAGAATTTTATGTCAGGTTTATTGAACTGAGCTTGGGCAAGGGAATAAAAGAAGTCACGCGAAGCATTTTCTGGATCAGATTTAAAGGATTGAATAAATCTTTCATGCGCCTGATCAACGACATCTTTAGAAATCGATTGAACTAATCCGCGAGGCTTTCCTGCCTTGCCAGGTTCGCTCCACCAACGTCCATTCAGGTTACGGGTAAAAAACTGCATTGTGTCTCGACCAATTAAGGGCAATATCCGTGTAACTAAATTAAAACGCAAGCCATGTAGATCTTCTTCGACCGAGAACGGGCGGCTATAGACCAGATCAAGTAACCCATGACGACTAGTTAGAAATTTGATTTCGCGTGGCAGACTTGCATGAAAATTTGGATGTCGCTTCAACATATTCAGGGTGACGGTCGTGCCACTGCGCCCCGATCCGCCTATGAAGACTGGAGAATAATTTCGACTCACGGGTAGATTCTAGAGTTTCAAAGATGAGATTCATCGGTTTACTCTTGCGTTATGAAGGTTTCTCAGGGTAATCACAGGTCTAGACCTGTTTTTGTCGGTGGCACAGGGCGCAGCGGCACAACAGTTGTGGGTGATCTGCTGGGTTTTCACGATCAGATTAGAACGAGCGTTCCGATTGAGATTAAATTTCTAGCAAACAAATCTGGATTACTTCAATTAGTTTTTGGCAGAGATTTATCTGAAGGTCATAAGAAAATTTCCTACCTAAATCTTCGTGCACGGCGCCGCCGTTGGTTAAGCAAGAGAGAGAAATTTAAGAAGATTCAAGGTGAGTTTTTAGACCGCATCTGGAATACATGGTGGGACATCGATGCGCCGCCGCCACATGGACGCGGATTACAGTCAGGAATTACAAAGAAGCAATTAGAAAAATTACTTGCCACTTT
>WLRX01000051.1 GCA_009706135.1 Actinomycetota bacterium | reverse complement strand
TTGCTGCGATCAAACCCTTAACAGTTGCTAAGAGCTCATCTCTGAACTCGAGTGCAGCGCTAGCGGCAACTTGAGTCAATGCGCTGAGGTGATACGGAAGTCGAACAAGTCGCATTGCATCAATCACAGATGGATGTGCAACCAGATAACCCACGCGTGCACCAGCGAATGCGAATGCTTTGCTCATAGTTCTGATGACCACGATATTTGGAAACTTTTCAATCAATGTAACTGCTGATTTTTCAGATGAAAATTCTGCGTACGCCTCATCGATCACAAGTAAACCGCCAACTAATTGTGTACTTTTAGCCAAAGTTTCTATTTCAGAGATTAGAACAGCGCTTCCGGTTGGATTATTCGGAGTTGTTATGAACGTCAAAGTTGGACGCAGAGATTCAATCTGCACTGCCGCCGCATCACTATCAAGAGTGAAATCTTTGCGGCGAGTGCCATCAATCCATGGAGTTGCTGTGACCTTTGCAATCAAAGGGTGCATTGAATACGAAGGCGTAAAGCCAAGGGCGGATTTGCGGCCAAAGGCAAGAAAAATAGATTGAATAATTTCATTGCTGCCATTTGCAGCCCATACATTGGAAATATCTAAGGAAGTTCCTGATTGAGAATTAATGTAATTAGCCAATGATGTGCGCAGCTCTGTTGCTTCGCGATCTGGATAGCGATTCAGACGTGAACCAATTTCTGTTACTCGTGTTGCAATAGCCTTAACCAGTTCTGGCGAAGGAGAAAATGGATTTTCATTTGTGTTAAGAGATGCATCTGCTTCTACTTGTGGAGCGCCATAGGCCGACATTGGTGCAAGCTCTTCGCGCAGCGGAAGCCACTGTGGCCATGTGCTCATGATGAACTCTTGTTTTCTAAACGCGCGGACATGGCTTCACCATGTGCCGGCAAATCTTCTGAGTTGGCCAAGGTGATAACCGTTGGCAAAATTTGCGTGAAGGCATCTTCGTTGTATTGGATGAAGTGCAAGCCTCGCAAAAATGTTTGAACAGATAACCCACTTGAGTGGCAGGCGCATCCACCTGTAGGTAATACGTGATTTGAGCCGGCTGAATAATCACCGAGTGAAACTGGTGAGAAACGACCAATAAAAACCGCACCAGCATTTCTAATTTTTTGTGCGTCTTTCAGGCTGTCTATAGTTTGAATTTCCAAATGCTCTGCTGCGTAAGCGTTTGCAACTTCTAGTCCATGTTCTGTGGAGTCGACCAAAACGAAGGCAGATTGAATTCCAGTAAGTGCTTCAGTGATTCGTTCTGAGTGCTTTGTTCCTGCAACGCGCGTTACTAGTTCTTGTTGAACTTGGGTGATGAGCTCTTGGCTATCTGTGATAAAAACAGCGGCTGCGATGACATCGTGTTCGGCTTGGCTAATGAGATCTGCTGCAACATCTGCGGCAAGCGCAGAGTTATCTGCAACAATTGCGATTTCCGTCGGTCCTGCTTCAGAATCGATACCGATTACTCCGCGAAGTGCGCGCTTTGCAGCAGCAACATAAATATTTCCAGGACCAGTAACCAGGTCACATTTTTCACAGAGGTTTTCCATTCCGTATGCAAAGAGTGCAATTGCTTGCGCTCCACCAATTGCATACACCTCGGTCACACCAAGAAGTTCGCATGTTGCAAGAATTGTTGGGTGAGGCAATCCCCCAAATTCACTTTGAGGAGGGGAGGCAATCGCAATGCTTGGTACCTGAGCAATTTGAGCGGGAATAACATTCATCATCACGCTACTTGGATAAACAGCGCGACCACCAGGAACATACAAACCGACACGATCTACTGGCACCCATCTTTCAGTAACACTTCCACCATCAACAACTTTTGTAATAGTTTCATTGCGTCTTTGGTCATTGTGAACAGTTCTGATTCGCTCTGCTGAAACTTCTAGCGCTGTGCGTATTTTTGGGTCTAACTCTTTAAGAGCACGAGTTAGTGCTTCTCGAGGAACCCTTATGTGTTGCGGTGCTATGCCATCAAATTCTTTTGCCAGTGCAATCAAATCACTTTCATCGCCATTTTTGACGCGGGCTAAAATTGGTTCAACTAATTTCATAGCTTCTGCGACATCGAGTGCCGCGCGAGGGATTGCGCTGTTGTATCCAGATTTAGATAGGCGCTGACCGCGAAGGTCCACTAAACGCATCATCTGGTTGCC
Organism: Actinomycetota bacterium; assembly: GCA_009706135.1. Classification (GTDB taxonomy): domain Bacteria; phylum Actinomycetota; class Actinomycetes; order Nanopelagicales; family Nanopelagicaceae; genus Planktophila. The sequence goes on along the minus strand of WLRX01000051.1, from coordinate 4,343 downwards.
TCACAAAGTAATTGAACTGGGGGTTTGATACCCAAATTCTACTAGCCCTGAAGGCAGTTAGGCCCAAGGATTGATTTGAGATCAGCGCTTAGTGAAGGTGAAGATGTAATTAAAGTGTCTAATTTCATCACAGTGCGCATTCCATTCTCATCCAGATGTAAATGAACTTCACGTTTTCCTGGGTGTGAACGAAGAATCTCTTTCATGCGATCAACAACTGGTGGCGTGCACTGATTGATTGGCAGAGTAATGACAAGCGGACCTGTCGGTGCGGCACTAACATCAGCACTTTTCATTTCAAGGGCGGTAAATCTGAACTGATCTTCTTGTTTATCTACTCGACCACGGATGATAACAATTCGATCTTCAGTTAAAGTTAATGCGTACTGATTATAAGTTTTAGAATAAAAGAGAGCTTCAATGGATCCTTCAAGATCTTCAATCGTGACCACTGCCCAAGATGCACCTTGTCTGGTCACTTTTCTTGTTACTGAAGTTATCAATCCACCAATCGTGACAAATTGATCGTGATGACCACCATCATCTAGTAACTCGCTAATGGACATATCTGTACCTGACCGCAAAACATGTTCTACGCCAAGTAATGGATGATCAGAAACGTATAGCCCCAACATCTCACGTTCATAAGAAAGAAGCATTGCTTTCTCCCATTCGCCAGGTGGAATATCTAGCGCAACGTTTGATACAGATGTCGCTGATTCGCCTCCGAATAAATCAAATTGACCAATCGCTTCAGCTCGTTTTGTTTCAATTACTGAATCAATTGCTTCAAGGTAGACAGCCATTAATCCCTTACGCGTGTGAGCAAGCGAATCAAATGCACCAGCCTTGATTAGCGATTCAATGGTTTTCTTGTTACAAACCTGCGCATCTACCTTTGCTAAGAAATCTCCAAAAGATTGGTAGCGACCTTTACTGTCGCGTCCGCTCTTAATTGATGCCACTACTCCCTCGCCAACATTTCTAATTGCTGCAAGACCGAAACGAATATCGGTTCCACGTGGTGTGTATTCAGCGTCAGATTCATTGACATCTGGTGGCAAAACTTGAATACCCATACGTCGACACTCACTTAAATACAATGCAGACTTATCTTTATCATCGCGAACAGAAGTCAGAAGTGCCGCCATATATTCAGTTGGGTAATTTGCTTTGAGGTAGGCAGTCCAATATGAAACAACGCCATAACCTGCACTATGTGCACGGTTGAATGCATAATCAGAGAATGGAATTAGAACATCCCACAAACGTTTGATAGCCGCGTTACCAAAACCATTGGTCTTCATGCCAGCTTCGAATGGAATGTATTCCTTATCCAGAATCTCCTTATTTTTTTTACCCATGGCTTTGCGCAAGAGATCTGCACGTCCAAGTGAGAAGCCCGCAACTTTTTGAGCAATAGCCATAACTTGTTCTTGATAAACAATTAGTCCATACGTATCGCCCAAAATTTCATTGAGAACTTCTGAAAGTTCGGCATGAATTGGTTCGACAGGTTTGCGCTTGTTCTTTCTATCTGCATAGTTATTATGCGCATTTTCTCCCATTGGACCTGGGCGATATAAAGCGATAACTGCAGAGATATCTTGGAAAGAATCCGGTGACATGCTGCGAAGTAATGCGCGCATTGGCCCGCCGTCTAATTGGAAGACTCCGAGTGTATCTCCGCGCGATAAGAGTTCGAATGTTTTTTTATCATCTAATGTGAGATCTTCAAGAACAACATCAACGCCTTTATTTGCCTTGATATTTAATAACGCATCATCGAGGACTGAAAGATTTCGAAGACCCAGGAAATCCATCTTCAGTAATCCAGTTGCCTCGCATGCGCCCATATCAAATTGAGTAATTATGGAACCATCTGCTTCGCGACGATGAATAGGAATAACATCTAACAATGGTTCGCGAGAGAGAATAACTCCTGCAGCGTGCACGCCCCATTGACGCTTTAATCCTTCAAGTCCCATCGCAGTATCTACAACGGTCTTTGAATCAGGATCACTTTCGTAGAGAGTTCTAAATTCGCCAGCTTCTGAGTATCGATCATTGTTAGGGTCAAAAACTCCCGCGAGAGAAATATCTTTACCCATAACTGATGGCGGCAGCGCTTTCGTGAGTTTTTCACCAATTGCATATGGATAGCCAAGGACGCGAGTTGAATCCTTAATGGCTTGTTTAGATTTAATAGTGCCATATGTAATGATTTGAGCGACTCGATCTTCGCCATACTTTGTTGTTGCGTAACGAATCATTTCGCTGCGTCTGCGTTCATCGAAATCCAAATCTATATCTGGCATAGAAATACGTTCTGGATTTAAGAATCGCTCGAAGAGTAAACCGTGCTCGAGTGGATCAAGACCTGTGATTCCTAGTGCATAGGCAACGAGTGAACCTGCTGCGGAACCACGGCCTGGACCAACTCGGATAGCAACTTGCTTTGCATGTGCAACTAAATCTGCAACCACTAAGAAGTAACCTGGAAAGCCCATCTTGATCATTACTTCTAATTCATATTTCAATCGTGCATGGTGGGCATCAGTTAATCGAGCGCCCATTCGATTTATTAATCCACGTTCTGCTTCTTTTATAAGCCAAGAATCTTCCGTTTCACCTGCGGGAACTTCAAAACGTGGAAGTAAATTCTCTCCTTCGCGCAGCGTTACATTGCAACGTTCAGCGATTAATAAGGTGTTATCGCAACTTTCAGGAATTTCTTTGAAGAGCTCACGCATTTGCGCCGGAGTTTTGAGATAGAACTCATCATTATCGAATTTAAATCGCTTGGGATCTGCAAGAGTGGATCCAGATTGCACACACAGCAGTGCCTCATGAGAACGCGCGTCTTCATTAAATGTATAGTGCAAATCATTTGTTGCCAGCAATGGCAGGCCAAGCTCTTTCCCCAACTTAAGTAAATCTGCTTTGACGCGTGATTCGATATCGATACCGTGATCCATAATTTCAAGGAAGAAATTTTCGGCGCCGAAAATGTCTCGATAATCTGAAGCCGCAGCCATTGCTTCTTTAAATGCACCCATTCGAAGGCGAGTCTGTATTTCTCCACCAGGACAGCCAGTTGTTGCGATTAATCCTTTTGCATACGTTGTGAGTAACTCACGATCCATGCGCGGCTTGTAGTAATAGCCTTCTAGGGATGCAAGGGATGAAAGTTTGAAAAGATTTGAAAGACCTTCATTGTTTTCAGCAAGAATTGTCATGTGCGTATAAGCGCCACCACCAGAAACATCATCTTGGCCACCATCGGCCCACTTGACTCTCTTCTTTTCAAAACGAGATTCAGGAGCAACGTAGGCTTCGATTCCGATGATTGGTTTAACGCCAACTTTCTTGGCTTGCTTATAGAAATCAAATGCACCAAAAACATTTCCATGATCGGTCATTGCAATAGCTGGCATCTCCTGGCGAGCGACTTCCGCTAGTAAATCTGCAACCCGCGCGGCGCCATCGAGCATTGAATACTCGGTATGAACATGAAGGTGGGCAAAAGATGACATTGGTAGCGAGGTTATCCCTTACGGAAGGACTGCGCTGGAAAGCAACGCCAGAGCATTTGTTAGATCAGCGGGGTACGGCGCGTTAAAGGTCAAACGCTCACCCGTAATCGGATGTGTAAGTTCGAGAACCATGGCGTGTAACCATGGACGCGACATCGCAAGAGAAGCGGCAAGAGCGGGGTCTGCGCCGTATGTAAGGTCACCAACTAGCGGATGTCGAAGCGCGGAAAAATGAACTCTAATTTGATGAGTGCGGCCAGTTTCTAATTCAACTTTGACTAAAGAAACACCGCGATAAAATTCAATGACTTCATAATGCGTAATACTTTCTTTTCCATTAGCCACAATAGCAAAACGATGATCCTCTTTTGGATGACGATCAATTGGTGCATCGATGGTTCCGGTAGTTGGATCCATGTGACCTTGGATTAATGCGTGATAAATCTTTGTAACCGTGCGAGATTTGAAAGCATCCTTCAGAAAGGTAAAAGCTTGATCTGTCTTAGCGACAACCATTAGCCCACTAGTGCCAACATCTAGCCGATGAACTATTCCAGCGCGCTCTGCCGGACCACTCGTTGAAACTGTGTAACCAGCTGCGCTAAGAGCGCCGACAACTGTTGGGCCTTCCCAACCTGGACTTGGGTGCGCGGCACAACCCACCGGCTTATCAATGACAACAATGGAATCATCATTATAAATAATAGATAAACCAGGAATTGGAGTTAAAGGAATTGGTTCGGAGTTTTTCTCTTGCGGCATCAAAACTTCGATAATTTGTCCAGCAGCAACTTTGTCAGATTTGCT
>WLRX01000050.1 GCA_009706135.1 Actinomycetota bacterium | reverse complement strand
TTATGCAAACTACGTTGCATTTAACGTAGCGAAGATGCCATGTCTAGAAGTTCGTGCAGCTATGTACTACGCACGCAATGCAAAGGCTCTTCTTGACTATTCAGGTGGACCTACATATGCAGGTTCATATGCAACAGGTGTCATCAGTCCACTCGTTGCAACTGACTTCGCGCCAACTAAGGTCGTTGGTCCAGGAAGCGCTGACTTCATGCCAGAAGGAAATATCCCTAAGGCAAAGGCTCTCCTTGAAACAGCAAAGACCAAGTGTCCTGCTGATTACAAGAAGGCAACTGAAGATGGCATCACGATTGATACACGTCAATCTTCAACATTGACTGACACAATTCCAATCACCGAGGCTGCGTATGCTCGTGCTGGAATTAAAGTCAAGTTCAACATAATTAGCTCAGGTTATTACTCAACTGTTATGAACCCTGAAAAGCAGAGCGACATGACAAGTTCTGGTTGGGGAGCAGACTGGGCTAACGCCTCAACAGTTATCCCTGAACTCTTCGCATCATTCGGCGGATTTAACTTGTCACAAAATTCAAATGATCCTGCATACAAGGCATTTGAAGACAAGGTAAACATCGCAATGAAGACAACAGATCGTAAGAAGCAGGCAAAGATGTGGAAAGCACTAGATAAAGAAGCTATGAAGAACTTCTGGGTATTGCCAACAACATTTGGTAAGGCACAAGAAGTCTGGGGTTCAGGCCTCGGTGGCGTCTTCTTCTGGGTTCCACAAGGTAACCCTGCATATGGCAAGATTTGGGTAAAGAAGTAATCCAAATCTAGTCGCGCTCATTGAAGTACAGTGCCCCTGAGGTTTGAAAAAGCCTCAGGGGCATTTACTTGAAATTGATTCATTAGTTTTTGGGAGATTTAAAAATGTATAGATTTATAGGTCGGCGTTTTTTCTTTGCCGTCCTGACAATCTTGGCAGTTTCGGCTGTGGTATTTGCCATCTTCTCCGTTTTACCATTTGATCCCGCAGCTCTGACGTGCGGACAGCGGTGCACGCCTCAAATTATTGAAGGCAACAGAATTAAACTAGGTTTTGATAAACCCATTTATGAGCAGTATTGGCTCTTCTTATCTGGAATTTTTGTTGGACGTACATATGGCAGCGGCCAAGCCGCCTTTAGTTGCCCAGCTCCAGCTTTTGGCTATTCATTTAATGAAAACGCATGCGTTACAGAGATGATTAAGGAATCTTTACCAGTTACATTAAATTTAGCTATAGGCGCCTTAGTTTTATGGTTATTTATTGGAATCTCACTTGGTGTTCTTGCGGCAAAGTTTAAGAATAGATGGCCTGACACAACTGGCTCAGTCTTTGTACTCTTGGGAACATCTCTTCCTACATTCGTAACTGGTTTAGCGCTTCTGATTTGGATCTCCATTAAATGGAAGATTGTTCCAATGTCCCTAGATGGTTATGTTTCGGTTTTAGATAGCCCAGGGCGATGGTTTATGTATTTCATCTTGCCGTGGATAACTCTGGCAATTGCATACGCCGCGCTATATACACGATTCACACGCGCTGCAGTGTTAGATACTCTCGGCGAGGATTACATTCGCACGGCGCGAGCAAAAGGCGTCAAAGAGCGCACAGTTCTTTTCAAGCACACATTGCGCGCAGTGCTCGCCCCCATCATAACCTTGGCTGGTTTGGACTTTGCTGGCCTTATCGGTGGAGCGATTATTACCGAAACTATTTTTAATTTGCCAGGTCTGGCACGCCTAACTCTGCGGTCTGTCTACGAATTCGATTTACCTGTTGTGCTTGCAACAACAATCTTGGCTGCAGTCGTTGTAATTGTCATGAACTTAATTGTGGACATGCTCTACGCCGTCCTTGATCCGCGGGTGAGAATGTAATGACTGAGCTATTGCGAATTAGTGATCTACACGTTGCTTTCCCAACAGATGATGGTCTGGTACGCGCCGTTGATGGGGTTTCATTAAGCGTTTCTCAAGGCGAAACAGTTGCAATTGTTGGCGAATCTGGATCCGGAAAAACAGTCACAAGTCTTTCAGTAATGGGTTTACATAAAAAGGGATCTGCCCAGATGAGCGGCTCCATCAGCATTGCCCACGATGGCGGCTTCTTAGATGTTATTTCAGCCGGCGAAGAAGAGATTCGCAGCATGCGCGGTCGAAGCGTTGCAATGATTTTTCAAGATCCGATGTCGGCTCTTCATCCGTATTACAAAATTGGCGACCAATTAGCTGAAGCCTATTTAGTTCATAATCCTGGCAAGAAAAAGGAAGCGATTTCTCGCGCTATTGAAATGCTTGACCTTGTTGGAATTTCAGAACCTGCACAACGGGCAAAAGAGTTCCCGCATCAATTCTCTGGCGGAATGCGCCAGCGGGTAATGATTGCAATGGCACTAATGAATTCGCCAAAGATGCTCATTGCCGATGAACCAACGACGGCGTTAGATGTAACGGTACAAGCACAGATTCTGACACTGCTTGCTTCTCTTCAAAAAGAGTTCAATATGGGAATTTTGCTCATCACTCACGATTTAGGCGTGGTTGCTCAAGTCTCTGAAAAAGTAAATGTCATGTATGCAGGACGAATTGTCGAACAAGGCGGTGTTGATGACATTTTCTATAACCCAATGCATCCATACAATCTCGGTCTTTTAAAATCCGTCCCGCGTATTTCAGCAACTGGATCTGAGCGCCTCAAGGCTATTCCAGGACAGCCACCATCTCTTATTAGTCTGCCGGCAGGTTGCGCCTTTGCGCCACGTTGTGAATACATCAAATTTACAGATGGCAACGCGTGTGCAACGCTGATGCCGGAATTAGCCGGTACATCTGCTTCCCACACATCTCGCTGCCATATTGATGAATCAAAGCGCCAAGCATCCTTTGCACAAGCGATGAAGGAGGTGCGCTAATGAGTAGTGAGACGATTCTTAGCATCACTGACTTGATCAAACATTTCCCAGTTAAAAAATCTAGAGATCGTAAGAAATCTGTGGTCAAAGCAGTAGATGGCATCTCATTTGATTTACGTGCGGGTGAAACCCTGGGACTAGTTGGCGAATCTGGTTGCGGCAAGACAACCGCAGGACGCACAATCTTAAAGTTAACAGAGCCAACATCTGGCAAAATAGTTTTTGAAGGCCAAGACATCACAAAGTTCAAGCATCATAAAATGACATCAATTCGTGCCCAAATGCAGATTATTTTCCAAGATCCATATTCAGCACTTAACCCACGCCAAACTATTGGCAAGATTATTTCTGCACCCTTTGAAATTCAGAAAGTCGAACCAGCAGGCGGAGTCAAAAACGCTGTGCAAACTCTGATGGAGCGCGTGGGCCTAAATCCAGAACACTACAACCGCTATCCGCACGAGTTCTCTGGCGGCCAGCGCCAGCGAATTGGTATTGCCCGTGCCGTTGCACTAAAGCCACGTTTTATCGTGGCCGATGAGCCAGTGAGCGCACTCGATGTTTCTATTCAGGCGCAGGTCATTAATTTACTCGATGATTTACAGCGCGAAGATGGCATCAGCATTCTCTTTATTGCCCACGACCTATCTGTCGTTCAACATATTTCTGATCGCGTGGCGGTTATGTATTTGGGCAAAGTAATGGAAATTGGGCCTACCGCAGATCTTTATCAGCAGTCACATCACCCATATACAAAGGCATTGCTCTCTGCGGTACCTCAACCAGATCCACGTTCTGAGAAATCACGTGAGCGTATTATTTTGTCCGGTGATTTGCCTAGCCCAATTAATCCACCATCTGGATGCGTTTTTAACACTCGCTGCTGGAAAGTTCAGGATAAGTGCCGCACTGAAGTTCCACAGCTTGTGCAACTCGGTGCAACCCAGGTGGCATGTCACTTTCCTGAATAATCTGGCTTAAATAACTACCAAATTCGAACGCGCTCTGACTCTTTCATCCAGAGAGCGTGCTTTTCATTGACGCCAAAGGCCGTATAAAACTCGTCGATATTTCGCACGATAGCGTTGCATCTAAATTCATACGGTGAATGCGGATCTGTAGCGATACGACGACGAAGTTCTTCAGGGCGAACTTTTCCGCGCCAAGCTTGTGCCCATGCGAGGAAGAATCGTTGCTCACCAGTTAAGCCATCAATAACTGCCGCTGGTGCACCCTTTAAAGCCAGTAAATACGCTTTATAGGCGATGCTCAAACCACCGAGGTCTCCAATGTTTTCTCCCACTGTCAAAGCACCGTTAACGGTGATGTCAGGGGTTTCTTCAGGGGAGAGTGCATCAAATTGAGCAATTAATGCATTAGCCCGTACTTCGAATTCGTCACGATCTGATTGGGTCCACCAATCGACCATATTTCCATCGCCATCATATTTAGAACCTTGATCGTCAAAGCCGTGGCCGATTTCATGGCCAATGACGGCGCCAATTCCACCGTAATTAACGGCTGGGTCAGCATCAATATCGAAAAATGGCGGCTGCAAAATGGCGGCAGGAAAAACGATCTCGTTCATGCCCGGGTTGTAATACGCGTTGACTGTTTGCGGGGTCATGTACCACTCGCTTCGATCTACAGGCGCGCCGATTTTTGCTAACTCGTAATCACGAGCGAATGCTGAGATGCGACCGAGATTACCGAATAGGTCATCTGATGAAATCTGTAGCGATGAATAGTCGCGCCGTTTATCTGGATAGCCAATCTTGGGAGTGAACTTAGTCAGTTTTTCAAAGGCTTTGGCTTTGGTCGCCTCACTCATCCACGACAGTCCGCTAATGCTTATGCGATAGGCCTCAATGAGATTTGCAACGAGTTCGTTCATGGCAGCTTTTGCAGCCGGTGGAAAATGGCGTTCAACATAGATGCGACCAACTGCTTCACCGAGTGAGCCTTCGACCAATGAAACAGCACGTTTCCAGCGCTCGCGAATCTGTGGAGTGCCAGACAAAGTTGTACCGTAAAAAGCAAAGTTTTGTTGAACCAGAGCGTCATTGAGGTAGGCCGCAGAACCTGAAATGAGTTGCCACTTGAGCCAGAGCACCCACGCATTGCGATCGAATTTTTCAAGCAGGGTAGAAACTCCAGAGAAGAAATCTGGTTCGCGAACGATGACAGATTCAAATGCTTTGGTTGGAACTTCACCAGATTTAATCCAGAGTGGGAAATCTATTGCTGGTGCTAATTTCTCTAATTCAGCGCGGCTATGTTTGTTATAGGTCAAGGTTGCATCGCGATCGCGAACCTGGTCCCAGTGACATGCAGCAATCGAAGTTTCCAGAGCCAAGATAGATGCCACATCGTCAGCGTTAGCTGAGACGTTTGTTAGTGCAAACATCTTCGTTATGTGCTCCAAGAACGCATCACGAATTGGTGCGTATTGCTCTTCTCGGTAATAAGACTCATCGGGTAATGACAATCCGCCCTGGCCGAGATAAATAATATTTGTCTCTGAATCCATGGCATCTGTATAAATGGAGGCACCGAAAATGCCACCAACGCCCTTCATTTCTAGGCGAGACATGGTGGAGATGAAATCTGACTTACTTGAAATAGCATCGATGGATGCAAGGTCTGCATCAAGTGGCTTAGTACCTAGTTTTTCGATTGCATCGGTATCCATAAAAGAGAGGTAGAGATCACCGATCTTCTGGGCTTCTGCCCCTCCATCTTTGATCAGATGAGCACCCTCAATAATTTCGCGAACTTGGGCTTCAGCTTCATCGTGAAGAGCGTAAGCAACGCCATCGGATGCGCGATCGGCTGGGATTTGATGAGATTTCAGCCAGCCACCGTTGAGATAGCGATAGAGGTCATCGCCTGGAGCAAATTCGTGATCTACATGTGAAAGATCAATGCCACTTTTTAATTCCATTGCAATGCGCCCCCGCTTTTTAGAAGTAGTTGAAAGTTCAACTTCTCGCGTACCATTATCTCTATGGCAGACGCTACAACACCTAATTGGCTCAATCCATCTGAGATGAAGGCTTGGCGTCGATACATTGTTGCCAGCCGCCGGTTACTTGAGGCTTTGGATACTGACCTCGAGCCACATGATGTTTCGATGGCAGATTATGAAATCTTGGCTCAACTCAGCGATGCCCCAGATCGCAGAATGCGCATGAGTGAATTAGCAGATGTTGCGATGCTATCTCGCTCCAGACTTTCACATCGAATGAAAGTCATGGAAAAAGCAGGATGGATAAAACGCGAATCCTGCCCAATTGATAAACGTGGATATTTTGCAGTGATGACACCTAAGGGATGGAAAGCAATTGTGGCAGCAGCACCAGATCATGTTGAAAGTGTGCGCTCGCGCTTTGTTGATCACTTAACTAAATCCGACCAAGTTGTCTTGGCTGAAATTTTTGAACGTGTAAGCAAATCCCTTAGGGAATCAGATAAAGATTTAGACTGATTTATAAAGCAAAAAAGCCCGCCACTTTCGTGGCGGGCTTTTTTAATAAGCGAAATGCTTACTTTGCTGCTGCCTTCTTGCGACGACGACGCTTTGGAGCGCCTGTCTTTGCAGCGGCCTTCTTGCGACGCTTTGGAGCTGCTTTCTTAGCAGCTGCCTTCTTGC
>WLRX01000005.1 GCA_009706135.1 Actinomycetota bacterium | reverse complement strand
TATTTCTCCAGAATTTATTAAATCCACAATGGTTTTTTCACCTGAAGGTCCGATACCTTCTGAATGTTTTCGAACACGTGTACATGGTATTTGCTTCGCATCAAGTGAATCAGCTGTTCCACTCGTAGCAAGGATAGTAAAACCTATACGTGATAAATCATAGGCGGCTTGAATGCCTTGCTTCTTATCTTTATCGGCCAAACTTACAAATACAATGCCATCTTTAGGAAGGGCGCCAAAAGCGCTTATTTGGGATTTCGCATAACTCTCTCCGAAAGAATTCGAAATACCCATTACTTCGCCCGTTGAACGCATTTCTGGACCAAGTACAGCGTCCACTCCCCGACCATCAGTTCTGCGAAATCGATTCCACGGGAGAACTGCTTCTTTCACGGAAATTCCATTAGCAATGCCGTCGCCTTTTCGTGGCAACAAACCCTCTTCGCGTAATTGCGAGATGGAAGATCCAACTGCAAGTCGCGCGGCTGCTTTGGCTAACGCAACACCAGTTGCCTTGCTAACAAATGGCACGGTGCGAGAGGCACGAGGATTTGCCTCCAAAACAAATAATTGTGAATCACTCATCGCAAATTGGATATTGATTAAACCCACAACACCAACAGCTCTAGCAATCTTTGTCGTGGCTTCTTTAATTGTTGCAATAGCTTTGGTATCTAGTGACATGGATGGCAACACACACGCGCTGTCACCAGAGTGAATTCCAGCCTCTTCGATGTGTTCCATCACGCCGCCCAAAAAGAGTTCTTGACCATCAAAAAGAGCATCGACATCAATCTCAATAGCACTGTCCAAGAAGCGATCTACCAGAACAGGATGATCAGGTGTTATGTCGGTCGCCCGAGAGATAAACCCCGCAAGAGAATCATCGTCATACACTATTTCCATACCTCGTCCACCAAGTACAAAAGATGGTCTAACCAAAACCGGATATCCAATTCTTTGAGCAATAACTAGAGCTTCTTCTTCAGATGCTGCCATCCCATAATCAGGTGCGCGCAAATTTTCATTCTTTAATATCTCACCGAAAGCCCCGCGTTCTTCAGCAAGGTTTATCGCTTCGGGACTAGTTCCAAGAATTGTTACTCCAGCTTCCTTCAACCCTGCAGCAAGTCCTAGGGGTGTTTGACCGCCAAGTTGAGTAATCACGCCGAGAACAGGACCAGCCAAAGTTTCGGCGTGAATAACTTCAAGAACATCTTCCAAAGTTAATGGCTCGAAGTACAAACGATCACTGGTGTCATAATCTGTTGAAACTGTTTCTGGATTGCAATTAATCATAATAGTTTCGTAATCACTTGCCTGCAGAATAAAACTCGCATGAACGCACGAATAATCGAATTCAATGCCCTGTCCAATACGGTTGGGTCCGCTACCTAAGATGATGACAGCAGGTTTAATGCGAGACCTAACTTCAGTTTCTTCTTCATAACTCGAATAATGATAAGGAGTAAAAGCTTCAAATTCAGCGGCGCACGTATCAACAGTTTTATACACCGGGTGTATTTCCAGATGGATTCTTGTGCGTCTAACATCTTCCTCAGTCATTGATCTAAGTTGGGCAATTTGCAAATCTGAGAAACCCAAATTCTTGGCACTTCGAATCAGCTCCGCACTAAATTCTCCGGGTTGCGCGATAAGTTCGGCTTGTTGATTAATGAGTTCTATTTGCTGTAAATACCAAGGATCAATCTTGGTTGAGGCATGAATCTGAGCAATACTTGCACCAGCCCACATTGCTAATTGAACTTGTTGTAAACGATATTCGGTAGGAATCGACATTTTCGAAACCAAGTCATTTACATTTATCGTATTTTTATCGGACGGAAAAGTGAAGATTGCTTCTTTTCTTTCGAGTGAACGCAATACTTTCATCAGCGCCTCTGGGAAACTTCGACCGATTGCCATCGCTTCGCCAACACTCTTCATCGTTGTCGTTAATCTGGGATCAGCATCAGCAAATTTTTCAAAAGCAAACCGTGGTGCTTTAACAACAACATAATCTAAAGTCGGTTCGAAAGAAGCCGGAGTTACCTGTGTAATGTCATTACGAATTTCATCAAGGGTGTAGCCAATAGCTAGCTTAGTTGCAATTTTTGCAATTGGAAAACCAGTAGCTTTAGATGCCAAAGCACTCGATCTCGAAACGCGAGGATTCATTTCAATAACGATGATTCGACCATCTGATGGATTTACGGCAAATTGAATATTGCAGCCACCAGTGTCAACACCTACTTCACGAATAATCGCCATAGATAAGTTTCTTAGTTTTTGATACTCAACATCAGTTAAAGTCATTGCAGGAGCAACTGTTATTGAATCACCAGTGTGCACTCCCATAGGATCTAGGTTTTCAATACTGCAAACGATCACAACGTTATCGGTCTTATCTCGCATCACTTCAAGTTCGTACTCTTTCCAACCTAATATTGACTCCTCAAGTAAAACTTCAGAAGTTGGGCTATGACGCAACCCAGCTCCCGCAATTTGTTTGAGTTCATCCTCTGAAAATGCGATTCCAGATCCCAAGCCACCCATAGTGAATGACGGTCTTACAACGACAGGATAATTAAGCGATTTAACCGCCAGCAATGCGTCTTCCATAGTGTGACAAATGATTGATTTTGCGCTCTGGCCACCAATTTTTTCAACAATTGCCCTGAATAACTCTCTATTTTCACCACGTCTGATTGCATCAACGTCGGCGCCAATTAAACGCACGCCATATTTTGCAAGGGTTCCTAATTCATACAAACCAATAGCAGCATTGAGGGCAGTCTGCCCACCAAGTGTGGCCAGCACAGCATCAGGTTTTTCCTTGATAATAATTCGTTCAATAAATTCTGGAGTAATTGGTTCGATATAGGTTGCATCAGCAAATTCGGGATCAGTCATGATTGTAGCTGGATTTGAGTTAACGAGAATCACACGAATTCCTTCGGCTCGTAACACTCTACATGCTTGCGTACCTGAATAATCAAATTCACATGCTTGACCGATAACAATTGGTCCACTACCAATAACCAGCACACTCTTGATTGATTTATCAATTGGCATTAATGGACTCTCGCAGCCACTGGATACTTTTGCATTAACTCAATAAATCGATCAAAAAGATAATCTGCATCATGAGGACCAGCTGCGGCTTCAGGGTGATACTGAACGCTAAATGCTCCGCGCTCCAAAAGTTGTAAACCTTCTACTACCCCATCATTAAGAGATACATGTGTAACTTCGCCTGTACCAAAAACTGTTGAGAAAACACCTTCAGTTGGAGCTTTCAGTGCAAAACCATGATTGTGTGCGGTTATCTCAACTTTATTTGTGTTTTTATCAATCACTGGTTGGTTGATTCCGCGATGACCAAATTGAAGTTTATACGTTTCAAAACCTAACGCTCGACCAAGGATCTGATGACCGAAACAAATTCCAAAAATGGGTATTTCAGCTAACAACAGCTCGCGCACTAAATCAATAACTGATGTCATTGTTGCCGGATCTCCCGGTCCATTGGATAGGAAAACACCATCTGGCTTTATCGATGAAATTTCAGCAAAGGTTGTGTTATATGGCATCACATGAGTTTCTACCCCACGCGCGGCAAGTGCTCGCGGTGTTGCCCCTTTAATTCCCAAATCGATGGCAGCAACTTTAAACTTCCTATCCCCAATAGCTGGGACAACATAAGTTTGCTTAGTTGAAACATCTTCGCTCAGATATGACCCAGACATCAGTGGCTGCTTACGCACTTCTACAACCATTTCTTCACGAGAGAGGTTCTGGCCAGAGAAAATCCCTACTCGCATTGCACCTCGATCACGTAGATGCCGCGTTAATGCCCGAGTATCAACCCCTGAAATACCGACAATCTTCTGTGAAATCAACTGATCTTCCAAGGAATTCTCACTTCTCCAATTACTAGTAACCGGAGATGGATTTCGCACGACAAAACCTGCTACCCAAATTTTCTTTGATTCATTATCTTCTGTGTTCATACCCGTGTTGCCAATATGTGGAGCAGTCATAACTACAACTTGTTTGTGATACGAAGGATCTGTCAGCGTTTCTTGATAACCGGTCATGCCAGTTTGGAAAACGGCTTCACCAAATGTAATACCTTCACATGCCCATGATGATCCTTCAAAAATACGACCATCATCTAGAACCAAGAAAGCTTTGCTCATTAATTATTCTCCGTGAGCAACTGTGCTTGTAACAAAGTTGGGACTCCCTTATAGAAAGTATCAGTAATCACGCCAGGTAGTTCCATTCCGTGAAAAGGAGTGTTTCGACTACGTGAGGCTACTAAGTCCCGGTCGACTCTCCAACTAGCCCGAGGGTCAATCACAGTGAGATTTGCCATCTGACCAAGTAGAAAATCTGTGCCTTGATCGGTATATCCCCCGATTCGCGCTGGAGTGCGTGAAATTCGTTCTGCCACTTCATTCCAGTCCAGCAATCCCGTTTCAACCATTGTAAGAGTAATTATTGAAAGAGCAGTTTCTAGTCCCAACATACCGAATGCAGCTTGCTGCCACTCACACTCTTTATTTTCGGCAGGATGCGGGGCGTGATCAGTTGCAACAATATCAATGACACCTTCTGCTAAAGCTTCTCTCAACGCATGGACATCTTTTTCTGTACGCAGCGGTGGATTTACCTTAAAAACGGGGTCATAAGAAGTTGCCATGTCATCAGTGAGCAAAAGATGGTGTGGAGTAACTTCTGCGGTTACATTGATTCCTCGAGCTTTCGCCCAACGAATAATCTCAACACCACCGGCAGTAGTTACGTGACAGATATGTAATCGAGATTGCACGTGGTCTGCCAGTAAAACGTCACGAGCGATAATTGCTTCCTCGGCAACAGCTGGCCAACCTTTTAAGCCCAGAACCGATGAAACTATTCCCTCATTCATCTGGGCATCAATGGTTAAATCTGGATCCTGAGCATGTTGAGCAATTACTCCATTGAACTTCTTTACATACTCAAGAGCTCTTCGCATTACTTGAGGATTTGAAACGCAATGTCCATCATCGCTAAAGATGCGAACTTTTGCCGCACTATCGGCCATGGCGCCGATCTCTGAGAGTTCTTCACCGTCTAAATTTTTAGTCACCGCGCCTATGGGAAATACATCACACAGCCCTGCTTCAATTCCTAAGCGAAGCACCTGTTCAACTACACCTGCTGTATCTGCAACGGGTGATGTGTTTGGCATTGCAGACAGAGCAGTGAATCCACCTTTAGCCGCGGCACGAGAAGCGGAAAGAACTGTCTCTGAATCTTCTTTACCAGGTTCACGCACATGAGTATGCAGATCTACTAAGCCGGGCAGAAGAATTTTTTCAGTTGCATCAACAACAATTGCCTTGCTATCGGCTGGGTTGGCAAATCCTGCAATCTTTCCAGCCGAGATGTATAAATCTTTTTTAGAGCCGTCACTTAAAGTAGCTCCTTTTATGAAATAATTTTCGCTCATACAAGTGCTCCCGATTCGATTCCTTCTCCAGTCAAGAGCGTGTACAGGATTGCCATCCGAACACTTACTCCATTGCTCACTTGCTCGACGATTACTGATCGCGCACTATCTGCGACATCTGCAGTAATTTCTAATCCACGATTCATTGGACCTGGATGCATAATGATTGAGTCTTTTTTCATTCGCTTGACTCTGTCCGAGTTCAATCCAAAATACCTTGAATACTCGCGAGCATTTGGAAAGTAAAGTTCATTCATCCGCTCACTTTGAACCCGAAGCATCATGATCGCATCAACATTAGGAATTAACTCATCAAAATCATAAGAAACATGGGCGTTCCAGCTTTCAACTCCAACGGGTAACAAAGTTGGTGGAGCCACAACACTAACAGTGGCTCCAAGTTTGGAAAGAAGCAAAACATTTGAACGTGCCACTCGTGAATGAAGTATGTCTCCAACTATGGCAACGTGTAAGCCCTGCAAATTCTTTGCGCCTTGCATCAAATGTTTACGTAATGTGTAGGCATCGAGTAACGCCTGACTTGGGTGCTCGTGTGTACCGTCTCCAGCATTTATTACGGTTCCCGACATCCATTTCGATGTGGCTAACCTGTGAGCCGCACCTGATGCCTGATGGCGGATAATGACTGCATCGGCTCCCATTGCTTGTAACGTTTGAGCAGTGTCCTTCAAGGATTCACCTTTACTGACGCTAGAACCTTTAGCGCTGAAGTTAATTACATCTGCAGATAAACGCTTGGCTGCTGCTTCAAATGAAATTCGGGTCCGAGTGGAATCTTCTGCAAACAAATTGACGATCGTTCTGCCGCGAAGCGTTGGTAATTTCTTCATGGGTGCATCAGAAACACGAGCAAGTTCGGTTGCTGTATCTAGAATCGCAATAGCCTCAGATTGGCTGAGATCATTTATTGAGAGTAAATGTTTCATAAAGAGCCCGTTGATCCAATAAGTACTTCATCTACACCGTCGATCTCAGTCAGATGAACTCTTACAGATTGATCTAGGGACGTAGGCAAATTTTTGCCTACGTAATCCGCTCTGATTGGAAGTTCACGGTGTCCCCGATCTACGAGGACGGCCAACTGAACGGTTCGAGGACGGCCAATTTCACCGAGAGCATCAAGGGCTGCGCGAATAGTTCTTCCCGAAAAGAAAACATCATCAATTAGCACAACATCTTTGCCTTCGATCCCGGCCGGAGGAATTTTTGTAGGCATAAGAGCTCGCGGAGGGCGCAATCGAAGGTCATCGCGGTGCAAAGTAATATCTAACGTTCCAACTGGAACAGCTCTAGATTCAATACCTTGAATTATTGAGCCAATGCGTTGAGCTAAATGTGCTCCTCGTGTTGGGATCCCAAGTAAAACTAAATTACTAGATCCACCATTGCGTTCAAGGATTTCATGGGAAATGCGAGTTAATGCTCTAGCAATATCAGCCGGAGGCAGGGCAACACTCATGTAAATCTCCTTCCCCACCTCGCAGGATGGGTCGTTAAAGGATGCTGGTGAAGAATAGCACCAAAAAGTGCGCTCCTGTGGACAGGCAAATGTCGGCGTTTCATTCTTGTTCTAGATTGCTTACTTATGAGTACATATGAAAATACCAACGCCCGAGCACAATTGATAGGTCTTGCACTCAGAGATGTTCGACGGGCCAGAAAATGGACTTTGGCAGAATTTGAAATAGCTAGTCATGGTCGCATTAAAGCTGTAGTGCTTGGCTCATACGAACGGGGTTCGCGCTCGGTATCAGTTGATAAGTTGCAAACAATCGCAGAAATATATGCAGTTCCTATCGGAGCATTCTTCAAACAAAGTTCGGCAGAAAATTGCGCAAAAGAAATACCAAACATCATTATTGATTTGAGAAAACTCCGAGAAGAACCAGATCTTCATTCCAGCAAAGTACTCTCCCTTTTAGATCAATTCTGTTCAGGTATCATCAATTTTCGCAAAGATTGGAACGGAGAAATACTTTCGCTGCGAAAAAGTGATATAAATTTGTTAGCGATTATGACCGCAACTAACGCTGAAAATCTTCTACAAATACTTGCAAGCAATCGCGTTCTATTTAACTTTAAAGATTGAGATCACCACGGATGGATGCGATGCGACCTAAAACTCCGTGAATGTAGCCAGATGACTCCTCGGTAGAGAGCTCCTTTGCAAGAGTTAGCGCTTCATCAATTGCCACCGCGTCAGGAACATCTTCTTGCCACAATATTTCGTAAATTCCGATGCGCAGCACATTTCTATCAACTGTAGGAAGGCGATCCATATCCCAACCTTGGGCATATGTTGAAATTAGCTCATCAATTTTTCGCTTATGAGTATCAACACCAGATATAAGAATTTTTGTGTACTCACGTATTGGACGAGCATCTGGACCATCTTCAACAACATCACGAAGCGCCAATATATCTGTTGAAGCTTTGCCACGAATATCCGATTCGTAAAGTAGATCTAAAGATTGTTTACGGGCCTTGCTTCGTGCCGACACCTTTAAGCGCGACCTTGGTATGAACCATCTCTGGTGTCAACTAGTACTTTCTCGTCTTGCTTAATGAAAAGTGGCACTTGAATTTCAATACCAGTTTCAACCGTAGCTGGCTTAGTTCCACCTGATGACCGATCGCCTTGAATACCGGGTTCGGTATACGTAATTGTCAGTTCAACTGATGCAGGTAATTCGATATACAAGGGATTTCCCTCATGGACTGCAACGATAGCGCCAGTGTTCTCCAACATGTAATTCGCAGCATCGCCAACAATTTGCGCAGAAATGTTTGTTTGATCGAAAGTCTTATTGTCCATGAAAACAAAATCTTCGCCATCTTTGTATAAGAAGTTCATTTCTCGTTTCTCTAGAATGGCTACTTCAATTTTAACGCCAGCATTAAAAGTTTTATCAACAACTTTTCCAGTAAGAACTGACTTTAGTTTAGTTCGCACGAATGCAGGACCCTTACCCGGCTTAACATGCTGAAATTCAACTACGTTCCATAATTGACCGTCGATGTCGAGTGTCATTCCATTCTTAAGATCATTTGTTGATGCCACTTGTATAACCACGCTTTTCTTATATCAGGCCATTGCGGCCAGGCTATCGATTCCCGATAGTCAAGGCATTAAGGATACCCGTTAAATCGCTAATGAAATAATGGGCAAAACCAACTCCGATTACAAGAGTGCTTTAAGTGCGCTCATCGCCAGTGCATATGAATTTGGACCGAATCCACCAATTGTTCCGTTCGCAACTCCTGAAATCACTGAAGTATGTCGAAATTCTTCTCGTGCTAAAGGATTTGATAAATGAACTTCTATGAGCGGAGATTTCACCAATTCTGCTGCATCACGGATCGCATACGAATAATGCGTAAAAGCAGCAGGATTAATAATTACTGGATAAGAATTATCGGCAGCTTCGTGCAGCCAAGAGATAATTTGTGCTTCGTCGTCGCTTTGACGCACATCTGCCGTGAACCCGTGCGCTGAAGCCGAAGATTCAATTAAATTAACTAATTGCGGGTAACTTAAATCTCCATAGATTGAAGAGTCGCGAATATCTAAACGCGAAAGATTTGGTCCGTTGATAACGAGTACTTTCATCTGGCTAGTTTCTCATAAGCTTGCGCAACTTGATCAACACTTAAGCCTTCTATTCTCTGTGTCTTACCCACTTCCGAAATACCGACAAATCGAAGAGTTTTTCCACGTGATTTTTTGTCGACACTCATTAAGGCCTGCAATTGGGGTAATGCAGCGCGATCATATGTTGTTGGCAAACCAACCTTCTCTAACAGATAAATATGCTGCGCAACGATCTGTTCATCTAGTCCACAATGAATCTGGGACAGGTACGCAGCAAACACTAATCCAATGGAAACGGCTTCGCCATGGCGTAGTGTGTAGTTGCTATGACGCTCAACCGCGTGTCCAAGAGTGTGACCGTAATTTAAGATTTCCCGCCCAAAACTTTCCTTGAAATCTGAACTGACAACACCTGATTTAACAGCAACAGATTTTTCGATTAACTGATTAAGGATTTCGTAATCATTTCGATCGCGTTCTAATTCAAAGTTTTGCATTAAATCTAGGATTGTTTGATCTCCTATAAATCCAGTCTTTATTACTTCAGCTAATCCAGCTGAAATATCTCGACTTGAAAGCGTCTTGAGCCACTTTGAATCTATGATTACTTTGCGCGGAGAATGGAATGCTCCAACTAAATTCTTGCCGTATTCGCTATTAATCCCAGTTTTACCTCCAACGGATGCATCAACCATTCCGGCCAACGTCGTTGGTATAGCAATCCAATCAACTCCTCTTAACCATGATGCACTAAGAAAACCCGCCGCATCCGTGACCGTTCCTCCGCCAATAGCAACAACAAGATCAGAGCGCGTAAAGCCAGCGGCTCCCATCCAATCCCACATCTGCACGAGAGTTTTAGCTGACTTAGCAGATTCCCCATCGGGCAGTGGAAAATAATGAATCTCACTATCTGCAGATATTTTCGGAATGTGTTCTTTTTGAGACTCTGAATGAAAAATGGCAATGCGATCATATTTTAAAATACTAGATGTGAGCTCTGCGAGCCAATCCTTACCAATCACGACATCGTATTGATGTTCTGATTTGACGGTGATTATGCTCATGCGAGAAGTGTAACAATCGCCGTGGCAGCTTCGTTTGGCGTTAATTTATCTGTAAGTAGCTGATGGTGCGATAAGGATTCGTAAATTGGTCTACGAACATTCATTAGTTCCTGCCATTGAGCGCGAGGATTACCCAAAAGTAATGGTCTGTCACGATTAAAACCAACGCGTGGTGCCGCGCCGGCGAGAGTCACATCAAGAAAAATTACTGGCGACCCGCTTGCCTTAATTGCCCCTTGTGCAACCGTAGATAATGGCGCTCCTCCACCCAAACTCAAAACACCTGAGTGGTTTTCTAATTGTTGTAGAAGAACTTGCTCTTCAACTTCGCGAAAGTATGGCTCGCCCTTATCTACAAATATTTCTCCGATGCTCTGTTTCTCCTGCTCGGCAATTACTGTGTCCGTATCTACGAAATCTTCCTTCAACAGCCTTGCCAGCGATTTTCCGACGCTAGATTTTCCGGCTCCTGGTGGGCCGATTAAAATTACACGTGGAGGCATCTTTATTTAAAGCGAAGATTTTCCATATAGGACAAGAAATTGCGTCGTGTTTCAGCGACACTGTCTCCCCCGAATTTTTCAAGAACAGCTTCGGCCAAAACGAGTGCTGCCATTGCTTCAGCAACAACGCCTGATGCAGGTACAGCACACACATCTGATCGTTGATTAATTGCTTTCGCCGCATCTCCGGTAGCGACATCAATAGTGTCTAACGCTTTAGGTACTGTAGAAATTGGTTTCATCGCGACACTAATTCGCAAAATTTCACCGTTAGACATTCCACCCTCTGTGCCACCAGCGCGATCTGTTCTGCGCACAATTTTTCCTGCACTATTTTTCTCAATTTCATCATGTGCTGATGAACCTCTGCGAGTGGCGGTGAGAAAACCATCCCCAATTTCCACGCCTTTAATTGCTTGAATACCCATCATGGCACCAGCTAATCGCGAATCTAATCGTCGATCCCAATGCACGTGAGAACCTAATCCGGGCGGAACATCAAAGACTAAAACTTCACACACTCCCCCAAGAGTGTCTCCATCCGAGTGTGCTTTTTCGATCTCATTAACTATGAGCGCACTTATTTTTGCATCGGCGCACCTAACCGGATCTGCATCAATCTTTTCTTGATCATTTTTTCCTGGTAATGGCGCATCTTCTGCGACACGAACTCCACCAATTGAAATCACATGGCTAAATAGCGTGATGCCAACGCTTTGTTCTAGAAATGCACGCGCAATAGCACCTAATGCAACCCGTGCAGCAGTTTCGCGGGCGCTAGCGCGTTCCAAAATGGGACGCGCGTCTGTGAAATCATATTTTTGCATGCCAACCATGTCAGCATGACCTGGACGAGGTCTTGTCAGCGGCGCATTGCGGGCTAAGCCTTCTAATTCAGAATCATCAATTGGATCGGCCGACATCACTTTTTCCCATTTAGGCCATTCAGAGTTACCAACTTCTATTGCAATTGGCCCGCCCTGAGAAATTCCTAAACGAATACCGCCTTTAATTGTAATTTTATCTGCTTCAAAATTTTGTCTGGCTCCACGCCCAACTCCAAGTCGGCGTCGCGCTAAATCCCTATCAATATCGTTAGTGGTAATTTTTATATGCGCAGGCAGCCCTTCGACAATAGCCGTCAGGGCTGGACCATGTGATTCACCTGCAGTTAGCCAACGCATTGTCCTATTGTGGCAGAAGAAGAGCGATTGGGGCGTACAAATAAAGGCCACTCGCGAAAAAGATATTCGGGGCCATAGCAATTCGATATGGAAACTTTCGATAAATTAATAAATGCAGGCAAATATGTCCCACAAGAGCCAACCACAACGAAATGAAGAAGATTTCAAGTGACCTTAGCCCCGTATCAAAGAATGCAAATGCCAGCACGGCGATGAGCTTTATATCACCAAACCCAATACCTCCTGATTTGTGAAATGCATTGCTCAAAAAGAATAGAAAAGTAAAGATAGTAAAGAAAAAGAAACCTGTTATTAGGTCCACACGTGCGCCAGGTAGTAGAACCGAGAAAATCATGAGAGAAGAAGACAAATATATGAGCTTACGATTGCGAATTTTATGGATCCTTAAATCTTCAATCGAAATACTTACTGCGAAATAGGCCACAACAACAACGTATAAGATTTGCACATTTAGATCGTAATGCGAAGGCTGCAAATAAAATCCGCAGTGTGGATAACCTACTTAGAAGTCAATTCACCCTTTAAGAAAGTTGAGAGTTCTTCTCCATCTATATCCAATCCTGAAAACAATCTAATTTGCTCAATTCCTTGTGCGATCAATAAATCCAATCCACTTATTACAGCAGATCCAGTTTCACTCCAAGCGGCGGCAAATTTAGTAGGCCATGGGTTGTAAATAACATCAAAAAATGTTCCGTTGGGTTTTCGGGACAGCTCATGTGCGAATGAGTCCAATACAGCTTTAGGGGTTGTATTTATGACTAAGTCGGACGCATAAAACTCATCAATAAATTTCCATGGCAAAAACTTCATGGTGGCAACAGTCACAGACGATTGCATAGATTTTTCACGATCAAGATTTCTGTGAAGAACAGATATTGATGTATTTGCATCATCAAATGCGGCAGCAGCGGCACGCGCCGTTGCACCTGATCCGACTATAAGTACCGACTTCGGCTTGGTTGAATTCTCCTTGCTCCAGGCGTTTTGAAATCCGAGAACATCAGTTGAATACAAACTCCATGAATCTCCCTGTCTAACCAAAGTGTTTCCGGATTGAATTCTTTTCACCAATGGGTCAATAACTTGCGCAACTGAAAGTACTTCTTCTTTGAGGGGCATAGTTAATGAGAATCCTGTCCAAGCATTACCTTTATCCTTTAAGAATTCACCTAGCGAACCTGCAGGAACATCGAAAGACTCGTAGTTGCCAGCAATACTGAGATGCCTGTACGCACTCATATGCAATCGAGGAGAAAGTGAGTGAGAAATTGGAGAACCCAAAACAGCGGCATTAATCAATTAAATGCACCTGCCTTTCGATTCTTCGTATACAGAGCTTTCCATTGATTAAATTCTGCAATGTCTGCTGTAAATCTTGTATCTCCAGGACTAACTGTAATGAAGTACAACCAATCGCCGGCGGCAGGATTAATGGCAGCTTTTATGGCTTCCAATCCAGGGTTTCCGATCGGAGCAGGAGGCAATCCGTACTTTCTATATGTGTTAAAAGGTGACTTCATCAGAGTTGATTGTGTACTCAAAAAAACACTACCCCGAACTTTTTTCACATAATGCACTGTCGAATCCATCTGCAATGGCATACCAATTCGCAATCTATTTCGTATTACTTGAGATACTTTTGCGAAATCCTTAATGTCGCCCTCTGCCTGAATTATTGATGCAATAGTAATTAGCTCTTGAGCTTTCAACTTAGGATCATTTGCAAGTCCTAGATCCGCTACTTGCAATGTAAAACGATTGATCATTGCTTCAAGGGCTTGCTTGGCGGTAGCTTCCTTTGTGAAACTATATTGAGCAGGATAAAGAACTCCTTCAAGGGAAGTGAAACCTTGAGGCAGTTGAACTTCTTTCGCTGCTTTTAGAATATCGTTTTGTGCAAAACCGTTCTGCTCTAGCGCTGCGAATATCTCTATATTCCAGCCACCCTCAAAAATCTTTATTAAATTTGGAATCCTGGCGGGATCTAATAACTGTTCTAATGCCTGTGTAGCTGCGATTTTGTTGTTGAGCTGGTGAATTCCAGGTGCGATTCTTGCGGCACGCACGTCGGAAACCGCAACCTTAAAGAAACTTTGTGATGACTCAATAATGCCTAATTCAAAGAGTTGTGTTGCTATTTCTGATCCACTCGAACCTTCTGCGACATGCACATCGATTAATTGCTCAGAAACCGCCACAGGTCGAATGGGAAAATCTGCCGTACTCGAACCCACAGATCGGAATTGATGGATTAACAATGTGAGGATTGCAACAAGAACGAGAGCAAAAACAACTCTTACTAATTCACTCCTTTTCATTGAGGCTGATTCTTTTTTCTATAGCAATTGCTTGCTCTAAAATACCCACGGCTGCTGCTTGATCTATCGCAGATTTGCTTTCACGGGCGTTCATTCCTGAATCTTTAAGTTGTTTGGCAGCGCTCACAGTTGAGAGTCTTTCATCAATCATTGAACAAACGACGTTGGTGCGGGACGAAACTTCTTCCTTAAACTCTTCGGCCTTCTGCATTGAAGTACTTGATTCACCAGAAAGATGTCGTGGAGATCCAATGTAAATATGAATTGGTTCGTATTCATCAACAAGTGCAACTATCTGGTCCCAAAGATCTGCGTCTTTGCATTTCAAAGTTGTTACGGGCGTTGCAAGAATCGCATCTGGGTCACAGACCGCAACGCCTATACGTACGTCACCATAATCAAAGGCCATGCGTCGCCCTCGGAGCATCTTATTTTCCAGAAATAGCGTGCTCGATAGTTGTAAGCGCTTCACCAATTTTTGATGCGTCGATGCCGCCGCCTTGCGCGAAATCATCTTTTCCTCCACCGCCACCACCCAATACGGTTGATCCTAATTTCACTAGTGCGCCAGCTTTTACTCCGACTTCACGTGCTTCATCACTGGTAGCTACCACCAAAATAGGTTTTGAATCCGTAACGCTGATCAACACAATTACACTGCTGGGCGTCTTACTCCGTAAATCTAAAGCGATAGTTCGTAAATTTTCACTATTTATTCCATCGGAGATCTGAGCCGAAATCAGAGCGAGTGAACCAATATCCTTCTTATTTTTCAACAGCTCTGAACTCTTAGCCAATGCAGCATCTGTTCGCAACGTGGCTAATTCCTTTTCTATATCTTTTATTTTTGAGATTAAATCTGACACTCGCTCTGGCAATTCTTCCGTTCGTGCGCCCTTGATTATCTCTGTCAGAGAGCTCAGCAATACATGTTCGCGAGCTAAGAATTTATATGCATCGACACCAACTAAAGCTTCTACGCGCCGCACTCCAGCACCAATAGATGATTCACTTAACAATTTAATCAAACCAAGTTGACCGGAGCGAGCAACGTGCGTGCCACCGCATAACTCTCTGGCCCAATCTCCAACGCTGACAACGCGCACTTGATCCCCGTATTTTTCACCAAAAAGAGCCATCGCACCCAGTTTCTTGGCATCAGCTTGGCTCATTACTTCTGCGCTTACTTCAAGATTATCTAGAAGCAGAGTGTTTACTCGTGACTCAACATCATTGAGTACAGAATCAGGAACTGCACCTGTGGCAGGAAAATCAAAACGAAAACGGCCTGGTGAGTTTTCCGAGCCTGCTTGTGTAGCAGTCTCACCGAGAATCTCTCGAAACGCCTTGTGAACCATGTGCGTTGCTGTGTGCGCGCGCGAAATTGCACTACGTCGTTCAATATCAATCTTCGCTAATACTTGCGTTCCTGCTTCAACGGCACCGCTACGAACGCGTCCGCGGTGCACACTTATTCCAGGAACAGGAGTTTGCACATCATCGATTTCGATAACTGCTCCATTTGCCAGATTAATTAGTCCACCATCTGCTAACTGGCCGCCACCCTCTGCATAAAAAGGTGTTCGATCTAAAATAACTTCGATTTCATCGCCAGATTTGGCCGATTGCACCGCAACACCATCGATTAATAAAGCTTTGATAACAGCTTCGCTCTCTGTATGCGTGTAACCAATGAAGGATGTAAGTCCATGTGAATCTGCTATTGAGCGATACACGCTGACATCTGTGTGTCCACTCTTTTTAGCCTTAGAGTCCGCTTTTGCGCGATCTCGCTGCTCTTTCATTAAACGGCGAAACCCATCTTCATCAACTTCTAGCCCTTCTTCGCGAGCCATTTCAAGGGTGAGATCAAATGGAAAACCATAGGTGTCGTGTAATTTAAATGCAGCGTCACCGGATAATTTCTTACCTTTGCTCTTTTTAATAGATGCACTTTCAACCTCAAAAATACTTGTTCCACTCTTTAAAGTTTGCAAGAAGGTATCTTCTTCCGCCTGTGTTACAGCAAGGATGCGATCGCTTTCGGTTTTCAATTCTGGGTACTGAGGTGACATTGCCCCGATTGCAGCTTTCGTTAACTCATTCATAATCAAATCATCTGAACCCAGTAAGCGCATATTGCGAATGGTGCGGCGCATCATTCGGCGCAATACATATCCGCGACCTTCATTGCCAGGAGTGACACCATCGCCGATTAGCATCGCAGAAGTTCGAGCGTGGTCTGCAACTACACGTAATGCGACATCTGATTTCTCATTCTTCCCATATTTAACGCCAGTGAGTTCGGATGCTCGATTAAGAATTTGAGCCGTTGTATCAATTTCGTAGATGTTGTCAACGCCTTGTAACAGAGCCGCCATTCGCTCCAAGCCAAGACCCGTATCAATGCTCTTTGCAGGTAGTTCACCAAGAATAGGAAAATCATCTTTACCAGAACCAGCGCCTCGTTCATTCTGCATGAAAACTAAATTCCATACCTCCATATAACGATTTTCATCGGCTATTGGTCCACCTTCAATGCCAAACTCCGGACCACGATCATAATAAATTTCAGAACACGGACCACATGGTCCAGGAACGCCCATGGACCAGAAATTATCTTCCATTCCCCTACGTTGAATTCGATCTAAAGGTAATCCAATTTTCTTATTCCAAATTTGTACCGCTTCATCATCATTGTGAAAAACAGTGACCCATAATTTTGATTCGGCAAAACCATAACCACCATCAGAAATAGGGCGAGTCAGTAAATCCCACGCTAAAGCAATTGCGCCTTCTTTAAAATAATCACCGAAAGAAAAATTGCCGCACATTTGGAAAAAAGATGCGTGGCGTGTTGTTTTACCTACTTCATCGATATCTAGAGTTCGTACGCATTTTTGTACCGATGTTGCTCTTTTGTACGGTGGAGTTACTTCACCGAGAAAAAAGGGTTTGAATGGAACCATTCCAGCATTTACCAACAACAAGTTTGGATCATCAGCAATTAAAGAGGCTGAAGGAACAACCGTATGTAATAAACCTTCGCGGTTATCGGTTTCGAAGAAGCGCAGCCAGCGCGAACGGATTTCGGCAGATTCCACGTGGGCAGATCACTCAGCCTTCTTCTTCTTCTTTTTTGCCCGGCCTTTACCCATTTGAGCAGCCGATACAAGAGCTCCAGCAACTTTCAACGCTGGACCACTCTTATCTAAAAAACCGGATGTTGCGTTCGTAACTTTTTCGGAAATATCTTCCACATTTTTTGTGATGCGATTAAAACTTTGTAGTGGTCCATTTACCAAGGTCACAGTCGTGTGAACTTCTTCAATCAATGGAGTTGTCTCATCCGTGACAGCCTTTAGGGATATTTTGGCTTCATCAATAAAGCGTCCAACACGAATGACTGCATAACTAACTGCAATTGCTATAACTAGGAGGGATGACGCCGCAATGATTGTTGCAATTCCACCTGGGCCCATGACTTCCTCCTTGATTTACGAACTGATTAACTAATAAGCCCAGCCTACCTGATTGCCTTACTTGGCTCCCTCTTTAGGCGCCCCATCAATTCCACTCTCTTTTCGTTGCGCAGGAGTAATCGGAGTTGGTGCGCCAGTTAGTGGATCAGCGCCACTGGCCGTTTTAGGGAAAGCGATTACTTCACGAATTGAATCCGAATGAGAAAGTAGAGCGCATAATCTATCTAGTCCCAAAGCGATTCCCCCATGTGGAGGTGGACCGTAATTAAATGCTTCGAGTAAAAAACCAAATTTACTCGCAGCTTCTTCGTCACTTAATCCAATAACTGTAAACACATCTTTTTGCATTTCACGATCATGAATACGTATTGAGCCGCCACCTAATTCAGTGCCGTTAAGAACAATGTCGTAAGCATACGCCAATGCACTGGATGGATCTTTTGCAAAAGTTTTGGCGAATTCTGGTTTTGGTCCAGTGAATGGATGGTGCACCGCTGTCCAGCCACCACCATCAGTTGGTTCAAACATAGGCGCATCTACGATCCAAACAAATTCCCATCGATTTGTTTCAATCAAATTGCAACGTTTTCCAACTTCCAGACGCACTGCACCAAGCAAATTCAATGATGCGATGCGTTCACCGGCGGCAAAGAAAATTGCATCACCCGGTTTAGCACCGACGTGTGCTGCAATACCGGCTTGCTCTGCGTCAGTTAAATTCTTAGCAACGGGTCCACCAAGAGTTCCATCTGCTGCAACCAAAATATATGCAAGGCCTTTAGCGCCTCGTGCTTTTGCCCAGTCTTGCCATGCGTCTAATTCACGGCGAGGAGAATCTGCACCCCCCGGCATTAAAGCAGCACCAACATATGGCGCTTGGAAAACTCTAAAAGTTGTATCGGCAAAATAACTAGTGCAATCTATAAGTTCTAGACCAAAGCGTAAATCAGGTTTGTCTGATCCATATCGCGCCATTGCGTCGAGATATGTCATACGAGGAATTGGTAACGAGATTTTATAGTCAAGAACTTCTTTCCACACCTTAACCAAAATCTTTTCAGCCACGGCCAAAATGTCTTCTTGATCGATAAAGGACATCTCGATATCTAGTTGAGTAAATTCTGGTTGGCGGTCAGCTCTGAAATCTTCGTCTCTAAAGCAGCGAGCAATTTGATAGTAACGCTCCATGCCAGCAACCATGAGAAGTTGTTTAAAAAGTTGTGGCGACTGTGGCAACGCATACCAACTACCTGGTTGCAATCGAACTGGAACCAAGAAGTCTCGTGCACCCTCTGGCGTTGAACGTGTCAGGTAAGGCGTTTCGATTTCATGAAAATCGAGATCTTCCATCACGCGTCGAATCGAAGAAGTGACCTTCGAACGAAGTCGAAGATTTGCAGCTGGTCCTTCGCGACGTAAATCTAAGTATCGGTAACGAAGACGAACCTCTTCTGAAATTTCAGCTTCGCTTCCTGTATCAACTGGGAATGGAAGAGGAGCCGACTCGCTTAGAACAACGATCGAATCGCCCATAACTTCAATCTCGCCCGTAGGTATATTTGAATTTTCATTTCCAGCCGGACGAAGTGCTACTTCGCCTGTGATTTGAAGACACCATTCGGCGCGCAATTGGCCGGCCAATTTCTCGTCTCTAATGACAACTTGAACTGAACCTGTGCCATCACGTAAATCAATGAATGCGACACCACCATGATCGCGACGTCTGGCAACCCAACCAGCCAAAGTGACGCTCTGGCCAACATGGGATGCGCGCAGCGCACCTGCATCGTG
>WLRX01000049.1 GCA_009706135.1 Actinomycetota bacterium | reverse complement strand
CTGGGTCGTAACCGGCACTGGGCAAATTCGCAGTTAAGCCCGCCTCTAATTAGACTGCACACATGAGTTCACTTTCCCGTGATGACGTAGCCAACTTAGCTCGTTTGGCTCGAATCGAGATGACAGATGTTGAACTCGATAATCTGACAACAGAGTTCGGTGTAATTCTTAACGCTGTTGCCCGCGTACAAGAAGTTGCAACAACAGATGTGCCTGCAACATCTCATCCACTGCCCCTTAAAAACATATTTAGAAGCGATGTAGTAATTCCAAGTTTGACTCCTGAAGAAGCACTTTCTGGAGCGCCTGCAAGTGAAGAACAACGTTTCCGTGTTCCACAAATTCTTGGCGAAGAAGCATGATCAAGAATTCAGCCGCAGAAATGTCTGCAGCGCTTTCAAGTGGAGCTACTACATCCGTTGCCCTCACCCAAGCGCACCTTGATCGAATTTCAGAAGTCGATGGCAAAGTTCATGCATTTTTATACGTTGATACACAAGGCGCACTTGAACAAGCAAAAAAAATTGACGATGCACGCGCACGTGGTGAAAAGTTAGGCCCTCTTGCAGGAGTTCCACTTGCGCTCAAAGACGTTCTTGTACAAAAAGATGTTCCAACCACATGTGGTTCTAAAATTCTCGAAGGTTGGCGCCCGCCCTATGACTCAACGGTTGTAGCTAATTTAAAAAACGCTGGTGTTGTAATTCTTGGTAAAACCAATATGGATGAATTCGCAATGGGTTCTTCAACTGAAAATTCTGCGTACGGTCCGACGCATAATCCATGGGATCTCACACGTATTCCTGGTGGTTCAGGTGGTGGATCATCCGCCGCTCTTGCTGCCTTTGAAGCACCGCTTGCAATCGGTACAGATACAGGTGGTTCGATTCGCCAACCTGCAGCAGTAACAGGAACGGTTGGTGTTAAACCAACATACGGTGGAGTTTCACGTTATGGACTTGTTGCATTTTCTTCTTCTCTTGATCAAGCAGGTCCATGTGCGCGAACAGTTTTAGATACTGCGTTCTTGCATGAAGTAATTGCAGGCCATGATCCAAAAGATTCAACAAGTATTAATGCACCCGTTCCACAAGTAGTTGCGGCAGCAAAGAGTGGTGACGTTAAGGGCATGAAGATAGGTGTCGTAAAAGAACTCAATGGTGAGGGATATCAGGCTGGAGTTCGTCAACGTTTTGAAGAATCACTCGAATTGCTTGCTCAAGCGGGTGCTGAAATTGTTGAAGTATCGGCTCCTAATTTTGAGTACGCATTGGCAGCTTATTATTTAATTGCGCCTTCAGAGTGTTCATCTAACTTGGCGCGCTTTGATGCAATGCGCTACGGATTACGCGTTGGCGATACAGATGGCGCATCGGCAGAATCAGTTATGAACATGACTCGCGAAGTTGGTTTTGGTCGCGAAGTTAAACGCCGCATCTTGCTCGGCACATACGCACTTTCTTCAGGGTATTACGATGCATATTACGGAAGCGCTCAAAAGGTACGAACACTTATCACGCAAGATTTCAATAAAGCTTTTGAAAAATGCGATGTGATGGTTTCGCCAACATCTCCGACAACTGCATTTAAAATCGGTGAAAAAGCTGATGATCCACTTGCGATGTACCTCAATGACATCGCAACTATTCCTGTAAACATGGCAGGTATCGGTGGTATGAGTTTGCCAAGTGGTGTTGCACCTGAAGATGGATTGCCAGTGGGATTTCAAATCATGTCACCAGTAATGCAGGACCAACGTATGTATTCAGTTGGCGCTGCTCTTGAAGCTGCACTGCTTAGCAAGTGGGGAGCACCTTTGCTTTCACAGGCCCCTGCATTAGGAGGCGCTGCATGAGCGCACTGACCTATGAAGATGTAATTTCAAAGTACGAACCAGTTTTAGGACTAGAAGTTCATGTTGAGTTAAATACGCACTCCAAAATGTTTTGTGGCTGCAGCACAATTTTTGGTGCAGAACCAAATACGCAAACATGTCCAGTCTGCTTGGCACTTCCAGGTGCACTTCCAGTTGTGAATGAGAAGGCGATCGAATCCACAATTTTGATTGGCTTAGCGCTGAATTGTTCTATTGCACCATTTAGTCGATTTGCCCGTAAGAATTATTTCTATCCAGATATGCCTAAGAATTTTCAGATTTCACAGTACGACGAACCTATTTGCGTCAATGGTTATGTAGATGTTGAAATCGAAACTGATGAAGGTCCACAGAGTTTTAGAATTGAAATCGAACGTGTGCACATGGAAGAAGACACAGGAAAATCACTTCACGTTGGTGGCTCAACTGGTCGAATACATGGCGCGGATTATTCACTACTTGATTACAACCGAGCCGGAATTCCGCTGGTGGAAATTGTCACCAAGATTGTTCCCGGTACTGGTAAATACGCGCCAGAAGTAGCAAAGGCATACGTTGCAGAATTGCGAGATATCTTGCGAGCACTCGGTGTAAGCGATGTAAAGATGGAACAGGGATCACTTCGATGCGACGCTAACGTCTCACTTCGATTAATTGGTTCCGAAGTTTTAGGCACGCGAAGTGAAACAAAAAATGTTAACTCATTGCGCTCTGTTGAGCGAGCGATTCGTGGGGAGATGATTCGCCATGCAGAACGACTCAACAACGGCGAAAAAGTTGTCCAAGAGACACGTCATTTTCAAGAAGATACTGGATTGACACGTTCAGGTCGTTCTAAGGAACAAGCTGAGGATTATCGCTATTTCCCAGAACCAGATTTAGTTCCAGTTGCACCCGATGCGCAGTGGATTGAAAAACTGCGCGCAGGTTTGCCTGAGCGACCATCACTTCGACGTAAACGTTTACAAGAACAATGGTCCGTGCCGGATAAAGAGATGGCGGCGATGATTAATGCAGACGTTCTAAACATTGTTGAAGAGACGGTTCTACTGGGCGCCGATCCAACGAAAGCGCGTTCATGGTGGCTCGGTGAAATATCCCGTTTAGCAAATGAAAAGGAAGTTGCAATTACTGCGCTGGCAATAACAGCCAAAGATGTTGCAGAGATAGTTTCACTAGTTGCACAGGGTGAACTCACCGATAAGTTAGCTAGACAAGTTGTTGAAGGTGTTATTGCTGGAGAAGGTACACCTGCTCAAGTAATAAGTACTCGTGGAATCAAAGTTGTTAATGATGATGGCGCACTTATGGCTGCGATTGAAAAAGTTTGCTCAGAACAATCCGAAACCGCTGACAAGGTTCGTAATGGCCACTTGCCTGCAGCTGGCGCACTCATCGGTGCGGTCATGAAAGAAACAAAGGGCCAAGCAGATGCTGCTCGAGTTCGAGAGCTTCTACTTGGCCACCTTGGTCAAGCTTAGAAATTAGTGAGCGATAGCGCCTTCAGTTTCAACAACTGCTTCTTTTCCAATGTTAATAAAGAAGAAAAGAACAACTGCGCCAACTAATAAGAGCACAGAGCTAACTGTAAATGCCACAGTAAAACCATGTGTAATACCAAAGGCTTGAGATTTATCTGAGTTGCTCGCCATATATGACGTTGCTGCGGTTGCAGCGACAGTATTGAGCAGTGCTGTACCAAGTGATCCACCGACTTGCTGGCTTGTGTTTAAAAGCGCACTCGCAACACCGGCATCACGATTGCCTACTCCGTGAAGAGATGTTGTAGAAAGTGGAATAAATACAAGTGCCATACCGCTAGACATGATCAGAAGTGAAGGCAATACGTGGGTTACATAGGAAGTTTCAGGTGTGATGCGCGTTAGCAAAAGTAATCCAACTGCAGCAGCAACTAATCCCGGAACCATCAGTGGTTTAGGTCCAACTTTTGGAAGTAATTGCGAGGCGACACCAGCAAAAACAATGATGCCTGCGGTAAATGGCAAGAACGCAAAGCCTGAACGAAGTGGCGTATATCCAAGAACCGTTTGTAAATACAGACCTAAAAATAGGAACATAGAAAATAGTCCTGCACCAACAACGAGTGAACCGAGGTATGAACCACCACGGTTGCGTTCAGTCACCACGCGCATTGGCATCAATGGATTAGCAACCTTTTTCTCGATCACAACAAATGCGAAAAGAAGAATTGCAGATGCACCTAGGAATGAGAGAGTCGTAGTATCTGACCAACCCTTTGTAGCTGCTTCATTAAATCCATAGACGAGTGCAAATAAACCAGCAGATGCGGTGAAGACACCCGGCAAGTCATAGCTGTGATCGCCACCTGCTTTAGATTCATGCACATATTTAATAGCCAAGAGCGCAGCGGCAATAGCGATTGGAGCGTTGACTCCAAGACACCAGCGCCATGAGAAATATTCAGTTAAAGCTCCACCCAGAATTAATCCGATTGCAGCCCCACCGCCTGAGATTGCCCCGTAGACACCAAATGCTCGTGCGCGTTCTTTTGGATCAGTAAATGTAACGCTAACAATTGAAAGAGCGGCAGGTGCAAGTAATGCACCGAAGACTCCTTGTAAACCGCGAGATGCAAAGAGCAGTGCTTGTGTCGATGCGATTCCACCAAGTGCTGATGCAGCCGCAAAACCGATGAGGCCGATCATAAATATCTTTTTGCGTCCGACGAAGTCCGCGATACGTCCGCCCAAAAGCAAGAGTGAACCAAACGCAAGGGTGTAAGCCGTAATAACCCATTGTTGATTTGCATCAGAAATACCAAGTTCAGCCTTAGCACTTGGTATTGCAATATTTACGATTGAACTATCTAGAACAACCATAAGTTGGGCAACTGCGATGACGAGAAGTGTGCGCCAGCGATCTGGTGCCTGGCCTGCTGGATAGTGTGGGTTGGTCATGCAAAAGCTCCAATTCAGATTAAATTTATTGTTATTTAGAGGATAGAATTATCTCATGCCTAACATGAAGCCGCGTTCTGGATTAGTCACGGATGGATTAGAACGCGCACCTGCACGCGGAATGTTGCGTGCTGTGGGTATGGGAGATGAAGATTGGGTTAAACCTCAGATTGGAATTGCATCATCCTGGAATGAAATTACTCCGTGCAATTTATCACTGGATCGCTTAGCAAAAGCTTCACGCCAAGGTGTTATCGATGCTGGCGGATTTCCAATGCAATTTGGAACAATTTCGGTCTCCGATGGAATTTCAATGGGCCACGAGGGCATGCATTTCTCACTCGTTTCCCGTGAAGTAATTGCAGATTCAGTTGAAACTGTTATGCAAGCAGAGCGACTCGATGGAATGGTTACCTTTGCTGGTTGCGATAAGTCTCTGCCAGGAATGATGATGGCTGCAGCACGCATAAATGTTGCGAGCGTCTTTGTTTATGCCGGCTCAACACTTCCTGGCCAAGTAGATGGCAAAGATGTCACAATTATTGACGCATTCGAAGCTGTTGGTGCATGTGCACGTGGGTTAATTACTCAGGAACGCGTAGATCAAATTGAACGTGCAATTTGTCCTGGCGAAGGTGCATGTGGCGGTATGTACACAGCAAACACAATGGCCACCATTGGCGAAGCAATTGGATTATCTCTGCCTGGTTCAGCAGCGCCTCCAGCAGTAGATCGTCGCCGCGAAGCGTACGCCGTTAAATCAGGGGCTGCAGTAGTAAATTTAATTAAACAAGGAATCACCACAAGAGATATTTTGACTAAGCCTGCATTCGAAAATGCAATCACAGCTCTTATGGCACTAGGTGGCTCAACGAATGCGGTGCTTCATTTATTGGCAATTGCCCATGAAGCTGATGTAGACCTTTCATTAGATGATTTCCACCGCATTGGTTCAAAGGTTCCATTGTTAGGCGATCTTAAACCTTTTGGTCGATTTGTTATGAGCGATCTAGATAAAGTTGGTGGCATTCCAGTTGTACTTAAAGGATTGCTAGATGCTGGTTTATTGCACGGTGACACATTAACCGTGACTGGTAAAACTATGGCAGAGAACTTAGCTGACATAAATCCACCAGATCCTGATGGCGAAATTTTACGTGCAATTTCAAAGCCACTTTCCACAGATATTGGAATTACGATTCTCAAAGGTTCTCTTGCGCCAGAGGGTGCGGTGTGTAAAACAGCTGGAATTGGTGTTGACACTTTTGAAGGTCCAGCTCGAGTCTTTGAACGTGAACAAGCAGCAATGCAGGCTCTAGAAGATGGAACGATACAAGCTGGCGATGCAATTGTTATTCGTTATGAAGGCCCAAAGGGTGGACCTGGAATGCGCGAAATGTTAATGATCACCGGCGCAATCAAAGGAGCTGGATTAGGTAAATCAGTTTTGCTATTAACTGATGGAAGATTCTCTGGTGGTTCAACTGGTTTGTGCGTTGGTCACGTTGCGCCAGAAGCAGTAGATGGCGGACCAATTGCATTTATCAAAGATGGCGATCGCATAAAAATTGATACAGTAAATCGCACATTAGATTTACTAGTTGATGCAGTCGAACTTGAAAAACGAAAAGTTGGTTGGAAGCCATTGCCACACAAATTCACCCGTGGCGTATTGGCTAAGTACTCCAAACTTGTCGGATCTGCCTCAAAAGGTGCGGTCTGCGACTAACCCCGCTCAAATTCTGAGATGTTTCAACCTGGGGTTGACGCTTTG
>WLRX01000048.1 GCA_009706135.1 Actinomycetota bacterium | reverse complement strand
ATCATGTCGATGAAGTCAATAACAACAATTCCACCTAAGTCACGAAGACGAAGCTGGCGAGCAATTTCTTCTGCTGCTTCTAAGTTATTTTTCGTAACCGTCTCTTCTAAGTTTCCGCCCTTACCAATGAATTTACCGGTGTTAACGTCAATAACAATCATCGCTTCGGTTCGATCGATTACGAGGGAACCACCTGAAGGTAAATACACCTTGCGATCAAATGCCTTAGCCAGCTGTTCTTCAACTCGGTATTCAGCAAACAAGTCACCGGTTCCTGTGTATTTTTCTAACTTGGAAACCAATTCAGGTGCAATAAATCCGAGGTAATTATTGATCTCCTCATACGCTTGGGATCCCTGGACTGTGAGTTTGCGGAAATCTTCATTGAAGATGTCGCGAATAACTCGAATAGCAAGGTCTGGCTCTGAATACAGAGCTGCAGGTGCGTGGAAGTTTGGATTCTCAGATTTTTGGCTGATGTCATCCCAGAGAGATTTTAGGCGAGCAACGTCATTTGTAATCTCTTCTTCTGAGGCACCTTCTGCTGCTGTGCGAACAATGACGCCAGCACCTTCAGGAATTAAATCTTTAAGAATCGCTTTCAGGCGTGTGCGTTCTTGTTCTGGAAGGCTACGACTTATGCCGCTCATTCCACCGCCAGGAACATAGACAACGTAGCGACCAGGAAGCGAAATTTGGCTTGTAAGACGAGCACCTTTTTGTCCGATGGGATCTTTAGTTACTTGCACAAGTACTGGTTGCCCAGTTTTTAACACCATTTCAATTTTGCGTGGCTCAGATTCAGAGATACCTGCTGCATCCCAATTTACTTCACCTGCATAGAGCACAGCATTTCTACCCTTGCCAATATCTACGAAAGCGGCTTCCATCGAAGGTAAAACGTTTTGTACACGACCGAGGTAGATGTTTCCGACATAAGAAACATTGCTATTTCGGTTTACATAATGCTCGACCATCACTTTGTCTTCGATAACTGCAATTTGAATACGGTCATCTATTTGGCGAACAACCATCTCGCGATCAACATTTTCCCGACGTGCTAAAAATTCGGAATCAGTTATGACTGTACCGCGACGACGATACGGTTCACGATACTCACGTCGTTCTGGACGTTCAGTTCGATCACGACGGACACGACGAGTATCAACTCTTGGAGCGCGCTCACGAACTTCTCGTACTTTAACAACAGTTTTTACGCCATCTTCTTCAACGGTTTCACCGGCAACAACACCATCTCCCGCAGCACGACGGCGGCGGCGGCGGCGATGCGTAGTTGATTCTTCTGAATCTTCATCTTCTTGTGTTGTTGAACTCTCATTTTGTGCATCTGCAGTATCGGCACCGCCTTTTCTGCGACCACGTCCTCCACGACGGCGACGACGATTTCTACCCGCACGTGAATCATCTTCACTTGATTCTTCTACGACGGGTTCTGGAGTAGCTTTCTTAGCCGGACGCGCAGCTTTTTCTGTAACTGGTGCGGCTTGAAACATCGGAACGGGAATGGAAGCGGACTTTTTCTTTGTCGCGCTCTTTACATCTGTTGCATCAGAACTTTCGACTGCATCAGATTTCTTGGAAGTAGATTTCTTAGCCGCACGTTTGCGCGGCGTTTTTGGCTCAATAGCCATGGCACCAAATCCTCTATGCGTTTAACAAAACGCGCTCTGGCTTGAAGTGTTTCGAACTTCGAAAAGTACTAAATTCATCAAGCAAATCTTCTGTGAGTTCGCGCTTGGCGTGTACCGCGAAGTGCTCGCGAGCCGCGCTGAACTGTGATGTAAGTATGGCAGATGTTGGGTTTAATCCCAAGTAAGGAGCAATTTGAGCGTGATTAGATGTCTATCCGCGGTGACGCGCATGTACATTTTGCAATAAACCAAACCCGATTAATGTCGCAAACATGCTCGATCCTCCATAAGAGAGAAATGGCAAAGGAACACCTGTCATTGGCATTAATCCAAGCGTCATTCCTATGTTTTCAAATATTTGAAATGCAAACCACGCCGTTACGCCCGTGGCAACTAGGCGACCATAGGGATCACCTGCTCTTCGAGCAATCGCAAAAGCTCTCATCAAAATTATCAAGTACAAGAGGACTATTCCAGCACTTCCAAGAAAACCAAGTTCTTCACCTGCCACTGTGAAAATAAAGTCTGTCTGTTGTTCAGGAACAAAGCGACCATTTGTCTGTGGGCCATTAAACAAACCTGTGCCTAATAAGCCACCGGAGCCAACTGTGATGCGAGCCTGACGAAGTTGATAACCACTTCCTTGCGTATCAGCATTTGGATTTACAAATGATTGAAGTCGATTTACCTGATACGAACTAATGACTCCAGTTTTAGCTGCCCCGAAAGCGCCCAATACGGCTATCAAAAGAAGAGCAACTACCCATCTCGAAGAGGCTCCAGAAATTGCAATAATTGTTACCACGGCAGCACTAATGATAAAAACCGTTCCCATGTCAGGTTGAAATAAAATCAGAACTACTGGAAGACCAGCCA
Organism: Actinomycetota bacterium; assembly: GCA_009706135.1. GTDB lineage: Bacteria > Actinomycetota > Actinomycetes > Nanopelagicales > Nanopelagicaceae > Planktophila. The sequence goes on along the minus strand of WLRX01000048.1, from coordinate 4,124 downwards.
CCACCAGGGCCTGCAAAACATCCCTAGAAGTTGGACCATCGCTGTCATGGGTGCGCTCAGAAAGAATCATCGACATTCCAACAATTATCGAAATTTTTGCTAACTCAGCCGGCTGAATTTGAAATCCGCCCGGCAGAGCAATCCACGCAGTTGCACCATTAATTTCTGCACCGAGTCCCGGAATCAAAACAATAATTAATCCAAGAACTCCTAAGCCCCACACAACTGGTGTGTATGCACGTAGCAATCGGTAATCAATAATCGTGGCTCCCCAAGCAAGTGAAACTCCAATTAAAATATTGAGTACATGGCGCTTCAGGTAATACTGTGGATCTAAATCATTCGCTGCATACCAATCTCGTGTTGCGGCGTATACGAGTAGTGTGCCAATTACAAGGAGTACAGCGACCGCACCAGTTAAAATTGGGTCAAAACCGGCAAATATGGATCCACGCGATCGGCGGCGATAAATACTGCGAGCAGAAAGTGAACTCAATTCGTCGCCTTCACTTTCGTCGCCGGTGAAATTTTTGGGATTTTAATTGGTGGTTTTCCATCTGGGAATATTGCCTTTGCAGGGTCAACTTTAGATCCTGTAACACCAAATAAAACCTCATAAATTTTACGGACACCAACGCCACTTACGGATGCGCCGAAGCCACCTTGGCTGACCATCATCACAACTGCGTAGCGGGGATTCTGAGTGGGACCATATGATGCAAACCACGAAGTATCTGATTTAGCAGTGCCATTAGCATTCTTTCCAAAAACTTGTGCAGTTCCGGTTTTGCCACTTATGGCAATCGGAAATCCGGAAAATGCGCCCGTTCCGGTTCCCGCTGTAACGACCTCGCGAAGTGCGCCCTGCAAGAAATTTAAAGTTGCCTTAGTTGCAGGCAACGTACCGAGTTGCTTGGCCCCAATTTTTTTAATTACTCTTCCATCGGTCGAAACAATCGCCTTAGCCACACTTGGACGCAAAATCTTTCCACCGTTTGCGATAGCGGCATACATCTGAGTTAACTTAAGAGGAGTAATCACCGTGTCACCTTGTCCAATAGAAAAGTTAACCGCATCTCCTGCTCGAATTTTGTCACCATCTAAGCAATTTTCACGAGCCAATTCGATAAGAAATGGAGTGAGTTGATTCTTCGCAGCACGATCCTTGTAATTACAGTAAAAATCTTTGTTTTCTGCATACCAATCTTTGCGCCATTGACGATTGGCTAAGCGACCAGAAAGCTCGGAGGGCAGATCAATCTCAGTTTTTTTATTAACTTGAAATCCTTCGGCGGCTTTGAAGAAGTAATCATTTAAATCAGATTTTGGCCTTAAGCCGCCATCTCGAACCCATTCGTCATAGGCAATTTGATACCACAACGTGTCACAAGAAACGGCAATGCCTTTTTTCAAGCTAATGCGTCCGAGCGCTTTGCTATCAAAGTTTTGGAAAGCACGGGTTCCAATTTGAGTCTCTGAAGGGCAGTCATAGATTGCGTTGAGGTTGTAGCCAGCATTGGCTGCTGCAATAACTGAAACTGATTTAAATGTTGATGCTGGCGCAAACAAACCTTGTAAAGATCTAGATAGAGCTGGTACGCCATTTTTTTCACTAAAGAGAGCTCTGGCATCTTTTACAGATAAACCTTTTTCCCAGGAATTCGGATCATATGTTGGATAAGAAGCCATCGCTAAAATTTGTCCATTGCGCACGTCCATCACTATTGCAGCACCTGAATCAGCTGGGCGACCACCGGCGCGAGCTCGACGTACAGCATCTGCTAACGCGCTTTCGACGCCGGCTTGCAAGTGAACGTCCAAACTAGTTACTAAGTGATTGCCACTAATGGGTTGAGTATTTTGACTTTCGCGAGTTACCGATTCTTTTCGATCGACAATCACCGTTCTTATTCCTGGTGTTCCACGCAAAAAAGAATCATATTGATACTCAAGTCCAGTTTTGCCAATAGTTTCGCTGCGATAATAAGAGCGACCATTTTTTCCTGATAAATCTTCTTCTGTAACTGGGCCAACGTAACCTAACTCATGAGCTGCGTTAACTTGCGCATAACCAGGATAATTTCTAATGGCAACCGGTATCGCACCTATGCCTGGGTATTCACTCGTCCGTTCAACTATCTGAAGTGCAATCTCTGAATCAGCTTCTTTTGTAATTGGAATCGGTTGATATCTTGAACCGGTCCAACAACCTGCTTTGTCATACTTGGGAAGTTCTCCACACAATCTTGTCGCACGATATACATCGGCATAATTCAATCCAAGAAGTGCCGAAATGCTTCCGAGAACTCTGGCTCCTTTATCGCTTTGCTTATCCAATTCAATTCGGTCAACTGTGATTGCTAGCCCAACTCGGTTTAAAGCCAATGGAATTCCGGAGGAATCCACGATTAATCCCCGTATGGCAGGACTAATTACATCTCGACTCTGAATGCTAAGGGCGGCGTCCTTGTAGATTGGTGAGGCAGCAACTTGCAAATAAAAAAGTCTTCCCAATAACGCAACCATCAAAGTTATTACAAAAATTTGTACCACAAGCAAGCTCAATCGGACACGTTGGTTCATACTTGAACCTGCTTGCCAAAGAGCACGCGATGCAATCGCCTCACTATGGGCAGAATAAGTGGAGCAACGATAAGGGCCCAAATTCCATTGCTCAAGATGGTGATTAGAAATCCAGAAAAACTACCGACAGACACTCCAAGTAAGAGTCCTGTTACAGCAAAAGCAAACAGAGTGAGAACTGAAGCGAAAGTTATAAGAAAAATATCTGTAAGAGCGCTTCCGTGTACTTGGTTATTACCAAATCCTAAGTATGCGAATGCATAACAAGCAAGAATCATGATCAGTGTCCAATGGCCCATTGCACCGCTAGAACCCTGTGACAAATCCATTAAAAATCCGGCAATGAATCCTGTCAGTGCACCAACCATTGGCGAGCTCAGAGCTGCCCAGGCAAGTGCCATAAGAAGTGGTAAAGAAAAGCCACCACCAGGTAATCGGATCTGATTAATTACACTTTCTTGAATCAAAAAAACTAATATGAAAATTAAAGATGAAATTGAAAACTGACGAAAAGGCATTTAAAACTACTCCGTGCTCGGGCTAGGAGTAGGAGATGGAGTTGAATAAATTGTGACCGTTGGAACCGGAACTGGTTCAGGTTTAGTTGGAACAAGTGCATCTCCAGGGTTATTTTTACCTGCACTCAAAACAACGCTTAGTACACCAAGTGCCGAAAAGTTTGGATACAGAATCACGCTAGCTCTTTGGGCAATTGATCCAGCGCCATTATCTACGGAGCTAACAAATCCAATAGGAATTCCGGGGACGAATGGGCGGTTATTGGTGCTACCGCGTGATAACAAAATATCCCCAACTTTCACTAAGTTTTGATTATCCAACAATTGCAACTCTGCACGTTTTGATCCATTACCAGAAAGAATTCCAATTTGTTGTGACCCTGCAACTCTGACGCCAACTTTAAAATCAGGATCAATAATTAACATAACAAGAGCAGAATTGGCATATGACTCTTTAACAACGCCTACCAAGCCATCGCCAGAAATAACAGTCATATTTTGGCGAACACCCGATGAAGTGCCAACATCAATAATGACACTCTGGGAAAAATCTGTGCTTGATCCTTGTGAAATCACTCGGGTGGCAATAACTCTGTAACTCGCCCTACCTGCTAAATCCAGAACCGATTTAAGTTGAAAGAGTTGTCCATCGGCATTTTTGCGTGCCAATAACTTAGTCCGTAGTTTTGCATTTTCAGCTTCTAGCTTTTCTATCTCTTCTCTTGTTGTACCGAGCCGTGAGATGTCACCAACAAAATTACGAAAAGGTGAGAAAACTGATGATCCAGCTCTTTGAAATGGAGATAGAACATTTTGCGTGCCGCTGCGGACTCCATCAAGTATTTTTACACCACGAAGGTCGAGCGTAATTAAAAATAGTGAAGTAACAATTAAAATGATGAGTAGAAGGCGAGTGCGTCCTTCGCCGCCTGTACGCATCCGCTAATTGCCTATCGACGAGGCTCGGAGATCAAAACCTTTTCAAGGGCTTCGAACTCTTCAATACATTTTCCGGAACCTTCT
>WLRX01000047.1 GCA_009706135.1 Actinomycetota bacterium | reverse complement strand
TGGAAGAATTACACCGACGAAACCGTCAGCAGAACTGTCGCTCGATGAGCAACCTGTTAGTGCGATTGCAAATGCAGCAAGTGCTGCAGTAATCGCTAAACGGCGCTTTGCCATAGATTTATTACCTTTCGAAAGGTGGAACGCCCCTGGCTGAAACTATTTCAACCAGTTGAGGGGGCTGAACCTCGTGCGAGGCTATCTTTAAAGCCCAAAAAGGTCACGCCCGGTACAGGCTCAAAGAGCAAAGGTTGGAATAACAATTCGGTAACAAGGCAAGAGCTCAGGCGTAAACGGTAGCCTTTGGCAGATGAGCAAAGCAGAAATCTCCCTATCAGAGCAGATTTCCGCCCATATTCGTACAGCGATCCTGGCTGCTATTTCATCAGGAGAATTACCTAAAGAGATTAGTACCGCACTTCCAGACACAATTGCACTCGAGCGCCCAAAGAATCGCGATCATGGTGATTATGCAACTTCTATAGCGCTGCAATTAGCAAAGCCTTCAGGAAAGAATCCAAGAGATGTTGCAACCATTTTGCAATCTAATTTGGCGGTAATCCCTGAAATTGCAAAAGTAGATATCGCAGGGCCGGGATTTCTTAACATTACGTTAAATAGAGCAAGCCAAGCCGAACTTGTTCGCACAATTCTTAATGCGCAATCACAATACGGCCATAGCGCTGGCCTTAAAGGTGTGCGCATTAATCTTGAGTTCATTAGTGCAAATCCCACTGGGCCATTACACCTTGGTCACACACGCTGGGCAGCAGTCGGTGATGCACTCGGTCGCGTGCTTAGTGCAGCTGGCGCCGAAGTTGCCCGCGAATTTTATGTCAACGATCGCGGCAACCAGATGGATTTGTTTGGTGCATCTCTAGAAGCTTCAGCACTTGGAACTGCAATTCCAGAAGATGGTTACAAAGGTGCATATATTTCAGATATTGCAGCAACATTAGTTGCCGAAGATGCAAAACTAATTGCTTTGCCCGAACCAGAGCGCATGAATGAATTTCGCGAACGTGGTTATAAATGGCAACTAGGTGATCAAAAGCGAGTACTCGATAATTTCGGAACACATTTCGATGTGTGGTTCTCAGAGCGCTCGCTGCATGATGGTGGTTCAGTAGATATTGCAATGTTGAAATTACGCAAGCAGGGTCATGTCTTTGAAGATGAAGGTGCGACGTGGCTTCGCACAACGGATTTTGGGGATGACAAAGATCGCGTGCTCACAAAGGCAAATGGCGATTTAACTTACTTTGCATCAGATACTGCGTATTACATAAACAAGCGCGATCGAGGCTTTGATATCTGCATCTACATGTTGGGCGCTGATCATCACGGGTACGTAGGTCGCTTGAAAGCTACTGCAGCGTGCGCTGGCGATGATCCTGAATACAACATTCATGTATTAATTGGTCAGTTAGTAAAAATCATGGAAGGTGGCGAAGAAGTAAAACTCTCCAAGCGCGCCGGCACAATTATCACACTTGAAGAACTTGTTGAAAAAGTCGGTGTGGATGCTGCGCGATACACATTAATTCGATACCCAGTAGATACCCCAATGATTTTAGATATTGATGTGCTAAAACGAAATACAAATGAAAATCCTGTGTATTACGTCCAGTACGCACATGCTCGTATTGCCGCAGTTCTTAGAAATGCTGAAGAGTTAAAAATTCCAGTAGGTCTTGAAAACTTTGATCCATCTCAACTCACTCATGATCGCGAGAATGAATTGCTGGGTGCACTTGCAGAGTTTCCAAAAATTGTTGCGGGGGCTGCAGAAATGAGAGAGCCCCACAGAGTCGCCCGCTATTTAGAAGAACTTGCTGGCGTGTATCACGGCTTCTATGCGGATTGCCGAGTGTTGCCACTGGGAGATGAATCAATTTCTTCAATCCACAGTGCCCGTGCAAATCTATGTGCGGCTACAAAACAAGTTATTAAAAATGGTTTAGATTTACTTGGCGTGAGCGCACCGGAGAAAATGTGATGAACAAGAATTTGCAAACACTTTGGTCAAAAAACGTATCCATAAACAACGGAGTGCTTCACTGCTCAGGTATTTCTGCAACTTCTCTTGCTGCTGAGTTTATGACTCCTACATTTTTCTTAGACGAAGATGACTTTCGTACCCGTGCGCTGCATTGGAACTCTGAACTTTCTAATGCGTTTGGTCCACAAGCAGGTCGCGTTTATTACGCAGCGAAAGCATTTATCTGTGTAGAAGTTGCCCGCTGGATTGCAGAACTTGGTATCGGAATTGATGTCTGCACAGGTGGGGAATTAGCAGTAGCACTCAAAGGCGGCATTAAGGCTGAAAATATTGAAGTACATGGCAACAACAAATCTGTCGAAGAAATTGAACAAGCCGTTACCGCAGGTGTTGGGGCAATAGTTATTGATTCACTTTTTGAAATCGAACGAGTTGCTGCAGCAGCACAATCTGCAGGAAAAGTTCAAAGAGTTTTACTTCGCTTAACCCCAGGAATCGAAGCTCATACTCACGAGTCCATTGCAACTGCGCATGAAGATGTGAAGTTTGGTTTTTCCATCGCAAGTGGCGCGGCATGGCAGGCAATGGTCGAAACTAAAAAACACGCCAGCCTTGATTTACGTGGATTACATTCACATATAGGTTCACAAATTTTTGATACAGAACCATTTGGTATCGCAGCAGATCGATTAGTTGAGCTCCTATCAAAATTTAATTCAGAATTTGACCAACAATTACCAGAACTTGATCTGGGCGGGGGATATGGAATTGCATATCTAGAGAATGAATCAGAGATTCAAGCAAGTAATGTGCTTGGTACTTTGGCAAAAGTTGTCAAAGAATCTTGCTCGAAGCATTCAATTAGTGTTCCGAAAATTTCTATTGAACCAGGTCGCGCCATTGTTGGGCCTTCTATGTTTACGCTCTACACAGTTGGTACAACTAAAGTGGTCACGTTAGAAAATGCATCAACCCGAAACTATGTTTCAGTCGATGGCGGCATGAGCGATAATTTGCGCACAGCTTTATACGGCGCCGAATACACAGCTGTTCTTGCTAATCGTGAATCAAGTGCAAAAAAGATTACAACGCGCATCGTTGGAAAACACTGCGAAACAGGGGACATCATTATTAAGGAAATTGATTTTCCCGCAGATGTCACACCAGGGGATTTACTTGCTACGCCAGCAACAGGTGCATACGGTCGCAGCATGGCCACCAATTACAACCACATCTCGCGTCCGCCCGTTGTAGCCATTAAAGATGGAAAAGCTCGGGTAATCCTGCGTCGTGAGAGCATTGAAGATCTCCTGCGCCTAGATATTTAACGTGCATCTGCTCATCTGTGAAAGAATATGTACATGAGCGCGCATAAAAATATTTACATTGGCATGCTTGGCTGCGGCGTTGTAGGTAGCCAAGTTGCTGCGCTGCTGGAAAAAAATAATGCAGAACTTTCCACTCGAGCCGGTGCGAAGTTAATTTTAAAGAAAATTGCTGTCCGCGACATCAAAGCGGCTCGCGAAGGAATTAATCCCACACTTTTCACAACTGATGCGCAATCAGTAATTAACGATTCAGAGATAGACATCATTATCGAAGTCATGGGTGGAATTGATCCTACTCGCGAATTAATTCTTGCTGCAATCAAAAATGCTAAATCTGTAATTACAGCCAATAAGGCGCTGCTTGCTACACATGGCGCTGATCTTTTTACTGCAGCAGATAACAAAGGCGTTGATCTTTACTACGAAGCAGCCGTTGCAGGTGCAATTCCGATTATTCGTCCTATGCGCGAATCACTCGTTGGCGATCAAATCACTCGCGTTATGGGAATAGTTAATGGAACAACAAATTATATTCTCACAAAAATGGATGAAGAAGGTCGCGCTTTCGCCGACGTTCTCAAAGAAGCACAAAGCCTTGGTTATGCCGAAGCAGATCCAACTGCAGATGTTGAAGGAATAGATGCTGCATCTAAGGCCGCAATTATTGCCGGTCTTGCATTTCATTCACGGGTAAGTGTTGACGATGTATACCGCGAAGGTATTTCAACGATTACTGCAGATGATGTTGCAGTGGCTAAAACAATGAATCACGTTATTAAATTATTGGCAATTGCAGAGCTCACATCTGATGATCGAATTTCGGTACGTGTTCACCCAACACTTATTCCACGTAGTCATCCGCTTGCCGCAGTTCGCAATGCATTTAATGCTGTATTCGTTGAAGCCAAGTCAGCCGGACAATTAATGTTTTATGGTCCTGGTGCAGGCGGTGCTCCAACTGCGAGTGCAATTTTGGGAGATGTTGTTGCAGTCGCGCGCCACCGAGTTAGCGATTCAGTAGGACCACGCGAAAGCGATTATGCCGACCGAGCGATTGCGCCAATTGGTGATACAAAAACACAATTTCTTATTCGTTTAAATGTTGCTGATAAACCAGGTGTTTTAGCTGCCATTGCCCAAGTCTTTTCACAAGAAGGCGTATCAATTCAAACAGTTCGACAATCTGGCCGAGGAAATGATGCTGAACTTATTGTTGTGAGCCACGGTGCAACTGAAGCAGCCTTGAGTGCAACTGTTAAGGCACTGTCAAAAATGGATATTGTTTCGAAAGTTGAAAGTGTGCTTCGAGTGCTGGGATCTCAATCCTGATGTCAATTTTTTCTCGCAGACCAGGAGCGCATCAATGGCGTGGAGTAATTCACGAATATCGCCATCGTTTACCAGTTTCAGATCAGACACCTGTTATCACTCTTAATGAAGGCGGAACACCACTTATTTATGCCTGCAATCTTTCTGAGTTGTTAAAAAATAGTGTTTGGATTAAGTACGAAGGATTAAATCCGACAGGATCATTTAAAGATCGCGGAATGACAATGGCAATTTCTAAAGCAGCCGAAGATGGATCTAAAGCTGTCATTTGCGCATCTACTGGAAACACATCCGCTTCTGCTGCAGCATATGCAGTTAAAGCCGGAATGGTTCCTGCAGTTCTTATTCCAAAAGGCAAAATTGCACTGGGAAAATTAGCACAAGCCGTTGCGCATGGTTCACAAATTTTGCAAGTAAATGGAAACTTTGATGATTGTTTAACACTTGCGCGCGAGCTATCTGAAAACTTCCCAGTTGCACTAGTTAACTCAGTTAATCCATACCGAATCGAAGGACAGAAGACAGCATCCTTTGAAGTAGTCGATGCACTAGGTGACGCTCCAGATATTCACGCTCTACCTGTTGGTAACGCAGGAAATATCACTGCATATTGGAAGGGCTATAAGGAATACCGCGCAGATCGTATGTGCTCACAATTGCCAGCGATGTGGGGATTTCAAGCTGCTGGTTCCGCACCAATTGTTAAAGGAAAAATCGTTAGAAATCCAAATACGATTGCCACGGCTATTCGCATTGGTAATCCAGCATCGTGGCAACAAGCACTTGATGCACGTGATTCTTCTGGCGGATTAATTGATGCGGTAACAGATAGAGAAATTCTTGCGGCCTATCACCTGATTGCTTCCAAAGAAGGAATCTTCGTAGAGCCTTCATCTGCTGCCGGTTTAGCAGGCCTCATTAAGTATCAAAAGGCTGGAAAACTTCCAAAGAATAAAACAATCGTTATTACCGTAACCGGACATGGATTAAAGGATATTCCTTGGGCTCTTGAAGGCGCCAAGAAACCAGTTGTCGTGCCAGTAAGTGTTAAAGCTGCGGCAAAAGCGTTAGGTCTTTCATAAAATGGCTAAACCAACTTTTCGCGCAAACACCATACAAATTCAAGTACCAGCAACTAGTGCAAACCTAGGTCCTGGTTTTGATTCACTCGGTTTAGCACTCGGCATGTATGACCGCTATGTCGCACAAATTCTGGATGATCCAGGATTAGATATTGATATTTCCGGCGAAGGCGCCGATGTTTTGCCACGCACAGATAAAAACTTGCTCGTTAAGGCAATGTATAAAGGATTTAAATTTTTAGGCGGAGAACCAAAGGGTGTTGCAATTCGAGCACTGAATGTCATTCCACATGGACGCGGCTTAGGTTCTTCTGCAAGTGCAATTGTTGGCGGACTCATGCTGGCGAGATCTCTTGTATTAACGGGTGAAGACAAAATGCGTAATGAAGATTTGTTAAACCTTGCAACAGAGATGGAAGGTCATCCAGATAATGTTGCTGCTGCTCTCTTCGGTAGCGCGACTATTGCCTGGACTGAAGATCAGCGGGGCAAGAACATCGCGCGTGCTGTACAAATTCACGTAGACCCACGCATTAGTGCGATTGCATTTATTCCAGAAGGTGCAGTTGCAACGTCGAAGGCTCGCAAACTTCTTCCAGAGAGCATTTCTCACGCAGATGCCGCAGCGAATACAACTCGCGGCGAATTACTTGTGCATGCCCTTGCTTCCCGACCAGATTTGTTATTCATTGCAACAGAGGACTTCATTCATCAAAAGTTCCGTCAAGAAGCTATGCCAAAATCTTTTGCCCTTGTTAACAAATTACGTGGTGCTGGTGTTGCAGCATTTATTTCAGGATCTGGCCCAACAGTCTTAGCTCTTCACAATGGTGACGCCAATGAAATCGCTGAATTACAGCGAGCAGCTGGTTCTGCCTTTGAGGTCAAAGCCTTGAATATTTGCACTACCGGAGCGGGAATCGTCGCTTAATTTCGAATTTGTAGGGACCGGTGCTTCGGTGCTACCCTTATGACATCTGAACAGCCGGCTCTAGTTAATCGGTGCAAGATTTTTTTCAGATAAATAAATTACTCGCTCCTTTTGGGCAATCCTTAAGG
>WLRX01000046.1 GCA_009706135.1 Actinomycetota bacterium | reverse complement strand
TGCATATGCCCCAATAGCGTGCAATAAGTGGGTTTTTCCAAGCCCTGATTCGCCATAAATAAAGAGTGGGTTGTATGCCTTAGCTGGAGCCTCGGCTACTGCGACGGCAGCCGCGTGAGCAAAACGATTTGAGGCGCCTATAACAAAAGTTTCAAAAATATAACGTGGGTTTAATTGAGAAGCCTCTGAGTTTTTTGCTGAAGTTTGTGTAACAATATTTTCTCGTCCGGTTCCAGCACGGACAGGAACAATTTCAATATCAACATCTGGTGAAGGCAAATCACTTGCTTCCAAAGTTTCATCAATTGTCACAGCAATGTTTGTTTTTTCGCCGAGTTCGCGAGTAAGAACTTCACTAACCAAGACACGAAGACGCGTCTCGAGGACATCTTTTGCAAAAGCATTAGGGGCAGCCACCAACAAATTTGTTGCCCCATCGCTTTGTAGTAAACCCAAAGGTTTTGTAAGAGAGAGAAAAGCGCGGTGTTGTGGCGCATCAGCTGCAACTACATCGATCACGCGGCCCCAGAGATCAGTTAGCTCCATCTCAATAACGGCCATTTCACACCTTTTCCTAAAAAAGCTCTTATCCACATGGTTATCCACAGGCTGTGTCCTAAACAGAAGGTTGAGCCTTTTTAAAGGGCTAAACCCTGTGGAGGAGAGCGAAAAGTAGAGCCATTTAGCCAAAAGCGCAACTGGTTATCCACAACCCTCAACCTAGAAATGACCCTACAGGCCGGTTTGACCGCGTTATCCCCAGACCTCTACCGTTACCCCTCTTACCGCACTTCCCCCGCATTTATGGCCCGAATTAAATTTGTTTGATTAGAAGGAGTTCCAAATGACTAAGCGCACTTTCCAGCCTAATACGCGCCGTCGCGCAAAGAAGCATGGCTTCCGCGCTCGCATGGCTACACGTGCAGGCCGCGCTGTGCTCGCTGCTCGCCGCGCTAAAGGTCGCGTACGACTTTCGGCTTAATCGAGTTCGAAGAACTTTGTGCTTACCAAAAGCGCACGTTTAACAGAAAGCTCAGATTTTGTTCGAACGACCAAAAGTGGTCACCGCGCAGCAACTGAATTTTTTGTTGGATACCTCTATCTCACAGGTACTAATGAAAGTCCCAAAGCTGGATTAATTATTAGCAAAAGCGTTGGAGGATCTGTGCTTCGTCACCGTATCGCGCGTAAAGCTCGTCATGCGATTGCGCAAAAAATTTCTACCTTGCCAACCGGAGCACTTTTTGTATTACGGGCAATCGGCAAAGCCGAAAAAGCACAAACCGATTTAGAAGTCTCAGAAATTATTAACCGCCTTGTAAAAAAATCTAACCAGGCGGCCGCCCAATGAGAACCGTACTTGTTGCACTTATTCGTTTCTATCAAAAATGGATCTCACCAGCTTTTGGTCCGCGGTGTAAGTACTACCCATCTTGTTCATCGTATACAGCAACCGCGATTGAAGAGTATGGATTAAAAGGAGTTGTAATGGCCGCATGGCGGTTGTTGCGTTGTAATCCATGGTCACACGGCGGCGTTGATTATGTTCTTATGAAATCACAGAAGGCAGGAATCTAATTATGGGCTCTATCTTAAACCCCTTATATACCGCTGTTTCTTGGGTCATTATTACGATTCACGGTCTACTTGCACCGATCTTTGGTTCATCAAGTGGTGTCACATGGAGCCTTTCAATCATCGGCCTTGTAATCCTTATCCGCATTATTTTGATTCCACTTTTCGTAAAACAAATTAAAAGCCAACGCGCACTTACTGCTCTTCAACCACACATGAAAGCGATTCAAAGCAAATACAAGGATGATCGCCAAAAGCAATCAGAAGAGATGATGAAGCTTTATAAAGAGCATAAAACAAACCCTCTGGCCTCATGTTTTCCTATCCTTGCCCAAGCACCAATCTTCTTCGCACTCTTTACTGTTCTTAACGGAATTGGAAAAAACCCACCAGTTAAGCATGGTGTTTTTACACAAGCAGATGTTGTTAACGCAGCGCAAGCAAAATTCTTCGGAGCACCAATTTCAGAAACTTTTTTAGGATCATCTAGCACGACTGTAAAAATTGTTACGGTAATTCTGATTGCGTTTATGTCACTAACAACATTTACAACACAACGTCAGTTGATGGTAAAAGGAATGCCAAAAATGGATTCCAGCAACAACATGATGCTGCAACAGCAAAAAATTATGTTGTATTTATTCCCAGTAATTTTCGCAATCTCCGGCGTTAACTTTCCAATCGGAGTTCTTATCTATTGGTCAACAACTAACTTGTGGACATGGGGACAGCAGTACTACGTAATTAAACGAAACCCAACACCTGGATCTCCAGCCTATGAAGAGTTACAACATAAAAAAGCACGTAAAGCGGGAACAGTTATTGATGGCACAACCACAAATGAGACCCCACAAGAGGGCGACATTAAAGGTCAGCGCCAGCAACCTAAATCAAAAAAGAAAAAGAAGAAATAAAACCGAAATATCGGTACATATCAGTACAAAAATGCTTAAAACACTACAAACCCGCAATGGGTGGCGAGGATAAAAATGGCAAAAACCAAAGCTGTAGAAGAAGTAGTTGAAGATGTGACAACTGAGGCGAACGCGGACCTTAAGGCTCCAAAGAGTGCGGCCAAGTTAGAAGAAGAGGGCGACATCGCTGCTGATTACTTAGAGGGCTTGCTCGACATCGCAGATCTCGATGGTGATATTGATATTGATGTAGAAAATGGACGGGCAGCTCTTGCAATCGTCGGCGGCAAACTCAACCACCTCGTGGGCGATCAGGGCCAAGTGCTAGATGCCCTTCAGGAGTTAACGCGCCTAGCAGTTCAGACTTCAACAGGAGATCGCAGCCGCCTAATGCTCGATATCGAAGGATTTCGCTCTGGACGAAAGAGTGAGTTGAAAAAACTCGCTGAACAGATGGCTGAAAAGGCAAAGACAACCGGCTCATCGATCAAACTCGATCCAATGAACGCCTTTGAGCGCAAGGTTATCCACGACACCATCCAGGACCTAGGCCTAACGAGTGAATCTGATGGTGAAGACCCAGGTCGCTACGTAGTTATCTACCCAGCTTAAAAAACATGGAGGTTTCACGTGAAACCCTCATCGAGCAATACTTCCCCAGCTCTGTAGGTGCGATCACTGCATATGCGGCCCTGCTTGAAGGAGCCGGAATCGAGCGCGGGCTCATTGGCCCCCGTGAAGCCGAGCGGATCTGGGAACGCCACATCTTTAATTGCTTGCCCATAACAACCCTTTTTAAAGAGGGGGCGACGGTCTTTGATATTGGATCTGGCGCCGGTTTACCTGGAATCGTGATCGCCCTGGCCCGTCCGGATTTAAAGGTAACCTTGATTGAACCCCTTCAACGCAGGGTCGATTTTCTAGAAGAGGCCACTGCCGGCACAGGAATTACCGTAATTCGCGGCCAAGCCCAGAGCGTGAAAAAGAGTGCGGATTACGTAACCGCCCGAGCCGTGGCGCCTCTTGAAAAACTCAAGAAGATTTCCTGGCACCTGATCAAACCCGGAGGCTCTTTGCTTGCAATGAAGGGCGAAAACGCCGCGGCTGAGATGGCAAGTGTGCCCGGAGCCCGGCTTCATGAAATTTCCTTAGAAGGCATAGAGCCCGCTCGAATAGTTGAAGTCATTAAAGGTGCTTAACTACTCCGATGAATGAGGGCATGTCCGATGATTCACGTGAAACAAAGCAGGTCATCGGGGTTCGCCGACTAAAAGAGCCAATGGCCAAGCCCGAACACCTACGGATCTTCACGGTGGCCAATCAAAAAGGGGGAGTCGGCAAAACCACCACAACAGTAAATGTGGCAGCTGCCCTATCCATGGGTGGCCTTCGAGTTCTGGTCATCGACCTTGATCCACAAGGAAATGCATCTACTGCCTTAGGTGTTGAGCACCGTGCTAACGATGGAATTTATGAAGTATTGATGGGCACCGCAAATATTGCATCAGTTGTACAAAAAGTTGTCGGCTTTCCCTCCCTTGATTGCATCTCATCTAATACCGCGTTAGCACAAGCAGAAATTAATTTAGTTTCAATGGTTGCTCGCGAATTGCGATTAAAAGAAGCAATCGATGAATTGGTTAATTTAAAAATTAAAGAAGGCAATCCATATGACTACATCTTTATTGATTGCCCACCAAGTTTAGGTTTATTAACTGTTAACGCATTTGCTGCAGCGAAAGAGTTATTAATTCCAATTCAATGTGAGTACTACGCACTTGAAGGCTTAACTCAATTATTAGAAACGTATCAGGTAGTTAAAAAGCGTTTAAATTCAACGCTAGAACTTTCAACAATTCTATTAACAATGTTTGATAGTCGCACACGTCTTGCAAATGATGTTGCAGCTAGCGTTCGTTCACACTTCCCAAGTGAGTTAATTGATATTCCAATTCCACGAGCTGTACGAGTATCAGAAGCGCCATCATACGGACAGACAGTTATGACGTATGACCCCACTTCTCCCGGTGCCCTTGCTTATATGCAAGTCGCAAGAGAAATTGCCGATCGAGGAAAAGCTTTTAATTCAAATGTAGTCAGCATTAATTACAAACTAAAACAAGGCGGTGAAATAGCATGAGTGCAAAACGTGGAGGATTAGGCACGAATTTAGACGCACTCATTCCAACATCACTAACAGTTCGTGGGAATGAAGTAGCACAACAAAACGAAGTGTCAATAGATTCAATTTCTCCAAACCCAAAACAACCTCGCACTGTTTTTAACGAAGAAGCAATGTCGGAACTCGTTGCATCGATCAAAGAAATAGGAATCCTGCAACCACCTGTTGTTCGCCAAACCTCACCAGGACGTTATGAATTAGTAATGGGTGAAAGGCGTTTTCGTGCAGCAAAAATAGCTGGACTACGAAGCATTCCTGTAATTATTCGCCAAACACCAGATAACGAATTATTACGCGAAGCACTTATTGAAAACATTCATCGCAGCCAACTTAACCCACTCGAAGAAGCTGCGGCTTACACACAACTACTTCAAGATTTTAATTGCACGCACGATGAGTTAGCGCAGAAACTCGGCCGCTCACGTCCACTTATTTCAAACACAATGCGTTTATTAAACCTGCCAACAAGTGTTCAAAGCAGAGTTGCATCCGGAGTTATTAGCGCTGGACACGCACGCGCACTACTTGGATTAAACAATGAAGCCCAGATCGATCAATTAGCAAAGCGCATAGTTGCCGAAGGATTAAGCGTTCGAGCAGTTGAAGAAATTATTGCCGCAACATCACCAAAGGCTGCTGGCAAAACAAAGAAGAAACCATCTGGCACTTCACCTGAAGTAAATGAGATTGCAGAGCGCCTCGGCGATCACCTAGATACGCGCGTTAAAATTAAAGGCGGAAAAACTAAAGGCGAGATTTCAATTGAGTTTGCAGGTTTTGCTGATCTTGCTCGAATTGTTAAGAAAATAGAGGGTTAATTTAATTTATTTCCGCTGCGGCGTTCAATCTCTTGTTTGATAACACCGCCGAGGGCTGCAACACCTTGGTGAATACGCTCTGGTGTTGGGTGACAGAAAGATAAACGCAATTGCCACGAACCAAGACCATCTGCATAAAAAGCAGTACCTGGCACGTATGCAACCTTTGCAACAATCGCCTTTGGCACCAACAACTTTGTATCAATTTCAGGGGGCAAGTTAACCCAGACATAAAATCCACCACCAGGTTTTGTCCATGTGGCAGATGCTGGAAAATGCTCTTCAAGAGCTTGCAACATCGCATCGCGACGCACCTTATATAGCTCGCAAAATGATGCGATTTGATCGCGCCATGGTTGATCGGCCAAGTAATTAGAGATTGTCATTTGAGAAAAGTTAGAAGGACACAAAATAGAAGATTCACTGGCAATAACTAATTTATCTTTTAGTGATGGCGGAACAAGAGCCCAACCCACACGCAAACCAGAGGCAATAGTCTTTGAGAAAGATCCTAAATAAATAACGTTTTCACTATCTTCTGCGCGCATTGCATTAGGGCTTGGGCGATCAAAACCGAGCAAACCATATGGGTTATCTTCAACAACAAAGATTTCTTCTTCCCTGCAAATATCAAGAATTTCAGTGCGACGATCTGCAGGCAATAAAACACCTGTTGGATTCTGGTAATTAGGAATTAAATACAAGAACTTAATCTTGCGCCCAGCCGCGCGAGTAGTTTTAATTGCATCGCGCAACGCATCAGGAATCAAACCATCGTTATCCATGGAAACATGAACAACTGATGCTTGATATTGATGGAAGGTTCCAAGAGCTCCAACATATGAAGGCGCTTCAACTAATACAACATCGCCTGGATCAATAAAAATACGAGAAATTAGATCTAATGCTTGCTGTGAACCTGTCGTGACGACAACGTCTTCAGGGTGCGCACGAATTCCTTCAAGTGCCATCACTTCGCAGATTTGTTCGCGAAGCTTTGGGTGACCTTGTCCACTTCCATACTGAAGCGCTTCTGTTCCGTTCGTTAAAATTAAATCATTAACAACACTTGCCATCATCTTCATTGGTAGGGCAGAAAGATTTGGCATTCCACCAGCGAGTGAAACGATCTCCGGGCGTGATGCAACAGCGAAGAGCGCACGAATCTCACTTGGTTGCATACCAGCAGCGCGAGCAGCAAAACGTTGCTCGAGGTTCTGTGGCGCACCGGTTTGGTGACGTGTTGAAATTTCGCTCATCCGCCAATCATCCCACAATTGGCCAAAATGGCGTCAGCGGCGAAGACCCGCACTACGTAAATCAGAGATTCGAAGGGTGCC
>WLRX01000045.1 GCA_009706135.1 Actinomycetota bacterium | reverse complement strand
GATTGCCGGAATATTGGTTTGGAATTTAGATCTACCACCTATGCCTGATCGAGAAGATAATTCAGTTTTTCATGATTTGCGAATTGGATGGCATGAATTTATTGCCCGACCTTGGGTTATTGCAATTGTTTGTTCATTTGCTGTCATCAATATGTGCTTTGAATCTATTTGGCAGGTTTTAGGTCCATTGGCATATGATCAAGGCGATAACGGTCCACGTAATTGGTCGCTCAATCTTGCAGCAGTAACTGCTGGAATGATTTGCGGAAGTGCGATTGCCCTGAAAGTTAAATTCAAACGTCCATTGGCAACATCAATGGTTTTCATTGCAATTTCTTCAGTGTGGAACTTTGCTATTGCCTCATCACAACCACTTGTAATCACCATGCTATGTGGTGCTATTTCTGGACTCGCTCTCGATATATTTATGGTCCAGTGGAACACGGCGATGCAATCACACATTCCCGAGGAGTCATACTCCCGTGTTGCTGCTTATGACGCATTAGGTTCTTTCGGTATTGCTCCAATGGGTGTGGCATTTGCTGGACCAGCTGCTGCGTATTTCGGAATAACAGCGACGTTGTGGTCCACGGGAATACTCACATTTGTTGCTGCACTTGCATCTTTGAGCGTCAAATCTCTTCGTACTCTTAAGTGATTTCTACTAGGGTTGTGAGATGACAACGCCGTTGCCGGCACCTCCAAAACTGCGAGGGTGGTTTCACCTTGGGGCAACACCTGCGGTAATAATTGCATCATTAGTTTTATTCATTCTGAGCAAATCTTCGCTGAAGTTTTCTGTTGCACTGTATTCAATAACGGCAATTATGCTTTTTAGTGTTTCTGCTATTTATCACCGGGTTCCGTGGTCACCAGCAAAGAAGGTTATGTGGCGTCGGTGGGATCACGCCAATATAAATTTATTAATCGCCGGTTCGTACACACCATTTGCTGTCGCGCTTCTCGAAGGACGCGATCGCATAACTCTTCTTATAGTTGTGTGGGTTGGCGCTCTTGCCGGCGTTGCTCTTCGTGTATTTTGGGTTGGGGCTCCGCGCTGGCTTTACGTTGCAAATTATTTATTACTTGGTTGGGTTGCAATTATTTATACGCCACAGTTATATAAAGAAGGTGGACTCTGGGTCTTACTGCCAATATTAATTGGTGGACTTTTTTATTCTGTGGGTGCCATTTTTTACGCCTTAAAAAAACCGGGTCGATACGCCAAGTATTTTGGCTTTCATGAGCTCTTCCACATCTTCGTTTTGGCAGCCTGGATTTCTCAGTACGTCGCTGTATCGATGGCCATCTACCGCGATTAATGCCCACTTCGTCACTCTGCGTGAGCGGGTCACCCCACCCTTGGACTTTTGCCAAGTGCCATTCCTGCTCTAATCTAAGGCTCCTAGAGAACCTCTAGAAATTATCCGTCGGCGGCAAGGAAAATAATGAGCGAGAAGAAGAATTTCCTTAATTGGGTTGGTTTTACTGGCGAGGAATCAGCAACTCCTGGTTCTGTTGACCGTATTCGCGATCTTGAAGCACAACTCGCCGATCTGCGCTCACGACGTGACATTACTTCTCTTAGCAAAGAAGAGTTTGAAATTCTTGCGACTGAAACCGCAATGACCATGATTAAGTCTGCACAATTGCGCGAAGCTCGGGCACAGGCTTCCTCTGATCGCCTTGTAAATGAAACTTCACGTGCCGCAAAAGACGCACTTGAATCTGCTCAAAATAAAGCAGCAACGATTCTTTCAGGGGCTGAATCTCGCGGGCGTAAATATATTCAAGCCGCAGAGTCAGAAGCAGAAGAGATGATTGCAAATGCAGAAGAAGCCGCAGAACGTGCCGTGGAAGAAAAGAGGCGCGAGGTTTCAGCACTTGCGCAATCTGCTCGCCGCGAAAGTGAGCGACTTATATCTGGGGCAACTGCTGAAGTTTCCAATTATCGGGCGTGGCTCAATGATGTTGTTTCCGAAGCTGAACGTCTATATAGAATTCAAACTCAATCACTTGATGCCGCTGAAGGTGCTATTCATCAATCTCGTGCTCGACTTGAAGTGGCGTTTAATCGCTTAGCTCAACTTCAAAAGAGTGTTCTCGATAATCTTAATCCAGATGACACCATAATTCAGCGCGGTCCGATTCGTGTGGAGAGTCAACGCACAAAAGCAGCGCTGAACGCACCAAAAGGTAATTCAACCAAAAGGGTTGCAAAGAAAAGTTCAGCAAAGCGTAAGTAATTTCAATGTCTGCTGAACGCGGAATTAAATACATACCTGCGATTGACGGTTTACGTGCAATAGCGGTCATTTCGGTAATGCTTTATCACTTAGGTGTTCCATGGATTCCTGGTGGCTTTCTTGGTGTTGATCTTTTTTTTGTTATTTCTGGATACGTGATTACGCGCTTGCTTTTGGATTCAATTCATAGAAGTGGTGGTCTAGATTTAAGGGCATTCTACAAATCTCGTTTGCGAAGATTACTTCCTCCATTAGTTTTCATGATTATTACGACAATTCTATTTATTGGCGTGTGGGCACCTGACACCATAAAAAGATTGCTCACTGATACCCCATTTTCAATTACAGGAATGATGAATTGGTGGTTGGTATTTCGCCATCAAGATTACTTCGAAGCAATTGGGCGA
Organism: Actinomycetota bacterium; assembly: GCA_009706135.1. Classification (GTDB taxonomy): domain Bacteria; phylum Actinomycetota; class Actinomycetes; order Nanopelagicales; family Nanopelagicaceae; genus Planktophila. Next base: position 4,482 of record WLRX01000045.1, on the reverse strand, counting down.
CCTCCACTTTTGCAACACACATGGTCACTCGGTGTAGAAGCCCAATTTTATTTAATTTGGCCGCTTATCTTGCTTCTTGTACTGCGCCGCTTAGGAAGAAAAATCATTCCAGCTGCGGCATTATTTATTGCTATTGGCTCTGGCGCTGCGTTGCTCTTAGTTTCCTTGAGCATTGATGCAAACTCTTCACAGGGCGTAAGCCACGTTTATTTTGGAACAGATACTCACAGTATTGGTTTGTTCCTCGGCGCTGCGTTAGCTGTTAACTGGATTCCACAAAATCTAAAGATTGATATCGCTAAGAGAGCCCAAGATGTTATTGATGGAATCGGAATATTCGGATTTCTTGGACTTCTTGCCTGTTTCTTGTTCATTAATGAGAGTAATTCAACATTGTACAAAATTGCATTTCCACTTGCTGGTTTCTTTGGCTGCGCAATCATGATGTCAATTGTTCACCCAGCATCTCGTTTCGCTCCACTGCTACAAGGAAAAGCTATCTTGTGGATTGGCGAACGTTCATACGCTATTTATTTATGGCACTGGATCATTTTCCAAGTTACTCGTCCCAGCGTTGATCTGGCGGGTGCTAGTTGGGCTTTATATGCCCTGAGAGTTTTGATTGTATTTGCTCTAGCTGATATTTCTCGTCGATGGATTGAGTTGCCATTTCGAAATGGTTACATCGAATCGTGGTTCAGAGGAATGAAATACCGTGCAAAACAAGTTCGTATTCGTCAACAAATGACATTGGCGTTCTCAATAATTTCAGTGCTGGTAGCTACATCACTCGTGAGCGCAAATGCAATCGCAATAAGCGATCGTAATCTTGCCAAGTTAAAGTTAGAAATAACTTCAAATGCTGAGATAGAGAGTCAAATAACTAATCCATCGGACGGTTTGTGGGTGGCAGGTGATTCTGTCATCCTCGGAATTCGAAATGAGTTATCTAATCGACGACAAGTGGGGTTAATAAATGCCCACGTTGGTCGTCAAGCACCTGAGTTAATCGAAGTTCTTAATAAAGATAAGGCTCGAATGCTTGGTGCTCCCATCATTGTGAATATGGGAAATAATAATCGCCTCATTGAAAGTGAAGTAGTTTCGATATTTGAAGCTATAAAGGATCAACCACAGATTATTGTCGTGAATACTGCAGTTCCGCGAGGATGGAAAGATGAGAACAATTCACTAATTCAGAAAATTGCATATCAATATCAGAATGTAAAAATTGTTGATTGGAGCAGCATCTCCCAAGGACATCCAGAATACTTTGCTCCAGATGGTGTGCACTTAGTGCCCACTGGAATAAATGTTTATGTGGATGCGATACTTTCTGAACTCAAGTAAGAGCAATAAAAAAGCCCCCGCATAGTGCGAGGGCTTTTTTATTTAATGATTTATTCGTACTGACCAGCAAGTCCAAAAATCTTTGCAGACGCTGTTTGTCCATCAGAATAGACACTCGAAACTCGGAACTGTGTCCAGCTATCTGAACTTGAACGAATAACTGCGTGGGTTAACTCGGTTGGACCTGTCGTTGCAACAACTGCCCATTCCCCACCAGCTGGCTTGAGTTCAACATTAAATCCTGTGAGGCCATCTGTAGCCATAGGTGCTTTCCATCGAAGATTCATTCCATCAGCTGTACGAAGCGCGACGAATGCTGTTGGAGCTTCAACTGCGCTAACAGGTTCGGTAGGCGTAGTTGGTTCTTCAGTTGCGGTTGGTTCTTCAGTTGCGGTCGCTGAAGCTGATGGCGTTGTAGGGGTTGCTGCGTCATCACCTGAATTTCCTGATTTTGACCAAACAATAATTGCAAGAAGTGCTATTCCTATAACAACGATTGTCACGACACGATTAGATGCGCCTTGTTTAGGCTTGTTATTGAAAGTAGCTGGCTTTACTTCATTACGAAGCGGTGGGGTTGTCGTTACATCAACTCGACTACGGGTACCACCAACTGGAACAGCTGGAATGACTAGTCGATCAACTGATGTGGCGCGACGTGAAGACTTCTTAGTAGTTTTGCGTGCAGCTGACTTCTTTGCACTCTTCTTTACTGCAGATTTGCGAGCAGTGCTTTTCTTTGCAATTTTCTTAACACTTCTTTTTGCTGTTGACTTACGGGCAACAGATTTTTTTGCAGACTTCTTAGCAGCAGGCTTCTTAGCTGCAGATTTCTTTGCCTTTTTCTTTACAGCCACATGAACTCCTTGGGTAGCGGTACGTACATTCTTCACGCACTCGGGCAGTAGAAGTTTACCCCAGCGCGGTCAGCAAACCGAAAACGTGAGGTGCTATTGCACGGAGTGATTTACCTCTGTGGCTAATCAAATCCTTCTCCTGCGGGCTCATTTGCGCAGTTGAGATAGCTAAACCTTGTGGCTTAAATAAGGGGTCATAACCAAATCCTTGCTTGCCGATCGGGGCAAAAAGTATCGAACCTTCAAAGAATTCTTCTGTGACATGTTCTCTTCCATCGGGTAAAACCAAGGCCACGGCACAGGTGAAATGTGCTCCCCTCTTTTCTTCCGGAAAGCCTTCTAATTCACTTAATAGTTTTGCATTATTCGCCTGATCGTCACCTTGAACTCCTGCATACCTGGCAGAAAAGATCCCTGGTGCGCCATTTAAAATATTTACGCACAACCCGCTGTCATCAGCAATTGCTGGCAACCCCGTTTCTTGGCAAACACTTCTAGCCTTTAGTAATGCATTCTCTCTAAATGTGCTCCCAGTTTCCTCAACCTCAGTCGTATCTGGAAATTCTTCAAGGCCAACAAGATCTATAGCGCCTTGAGAAATTGTGTCAAGAATTCTCCGAAATTCTAGAATTTTACCTTGATTGCGAGTTGCTAAAACTAAAGTAACTGGAGCGCTCATTTGGCTAGAACTGAACTCTGCATTCCTGCTAAATCTTTGCAACCACCAACTGCAAGATCTAGTAATTGATTCAAAAGTTCGCGATCAAATGGAACGCCCTCAGCAGTGCCTTGAACTTCAATAAATCGCCCATCGCCACTACATACAACGTTCATATCAGTATCAGCGCGAACATCTTCTTCGTAGCAAAGATCGAGCATCGGAATACCCCCGATGATTCCAACACTTACTGCGGCCACAGAATCTGCAAGTGGTTTTGAATTTGCTTTGATATGACCCTCTTTTTTTGCCCATGCAATAGCGTCGGCTAACGCAACGTATGCGCCCGTAATCGCCGCAGTCCGTGTTCCGCCATCTGCTTGTAAAACATCACAATCAATAACTATTGTATTTTCACCGAGTTCTTTTGTGTCAACGATTGCTCGAAGTGAACGACCAACTAATCGTGAAATTTCTTGGGTACGACCACCCAATTTACCTTTGACACTTTCACGATCAGATCGAGTGTGAGTTGCGCGCGGAAGCATTGCATACTCAGAAGTTACCCAACCTGTACCAGAATCTTTTAACCAACGTGGAACGCCCGGAGAAAATGATGCAACACAGAGAACTCTTGTCTTGCCAAACTCAACAAGAACTGAACCTTCAGCGTGGTCTAGCCAACCGCGCGTAAATTTAATTTCACGGAGTTGATCGTTTGTGCGTCCATCATTGCGTGACATGTATTTCTCCGTTTATCTGAGCAGTTTATAGGTTCGGGTAGTTTATAGATCTTGGTGTTCAACTCGGCCAACTTCTGGACCGAGAAATCTACGTGCAAGTGTTTCAAACGCTTTTGCATCCCCTGTTGCCAGGAATCGATGATCAGCACTTTTTTTACTTGAGTGGAGTAAATTATTTTCTACGAGTACACGATAAAGATCTTTTGCAGTTTCTTCCGCACTTGATACCAGCGAAACCGAATTGCCCACAACGTATGAAATCACACCCGTTAGTAGTGGATAGTGAGTACACCCGAGAACCAATGTATCGATATCAGCATCAATGACAGGTTTTAGATACTTACGAGCAATTTCTGTGATTTCTGGTCCAGAAGTTTCTCCGCGTTCAACAAATTCCACAAATAACGGGCATGCAACTGAAATGATATTTAAGTTTGGTGCAGCCGCAAATGCATCTATGTACGCTTTTGAGTCAACAGTTGCTTGAGTGCCGATTACGCCAATTTTTCCTGATCTAGTTGCGGCCACTGCCCTGCGAACTGCTGGTTGAATTACTTCGATAACTGGAATCGAATATCGTTCGCGTGCATCGCGCAACATTGCAGCACTTGCTGTGTTGCATGCGATGACAAGAGCTTTAACTCCTTGGTCAACTAGAAAATCTAAAGTTTCTAAAGCAAACTCTCGCACCTGCGCCAACGGACGAGGTCCATATGGACCTCGTGCAGTATCGCCAATATAAATTGTGGATTCATTTGGAAGTTGATCAAGAATTGCACGTGCAACGGTTAAGCCGCCAACGCCGGAATCAAATATTCCAATAGGTGCATCACTCACACCGCGAAGTCTACCGCTATGCCCACAATTGATTATC
>WLRX01000044.1 GCA_009706135.1 Actinomycetota bacterium | reverse complement strand
GGGCGAAGTAATGGGTATTTCGAATTCTTTCGGAGAGAGTTATGCGAAATCCCAAATAAGCGCTTTTGGCGCCCTTCCTAAAGATGGCATTGTATTTGTAAGTTTGGCCAATAAAGATAAGAAGCAAGGCATTCAAGCCGCCTATGATTTATCACGTATAGGTTTTACTATCCTCGCTACGAGTGGAACAGCTGATTCACTTGATGCGAAGCAAATACCATGTACACGTGTTCGAAAACATTCAGAAGGTATCGGACCTTCAGGTGAAAAAACCATTGTGGATTTAATAAATTCTGGAGAAATAGATCTCATTATAAATACACCGGTTGGTCGTGGTACGCGTCAGGATGGTTGGTTAATCAGAACTGCTGCTGTTCAAAAATCAGTGCCATGTATTACAACTACGGCTGGATTCAGAGCAGCGGTGGAAGGCATAAAATCTTTGCAACGTGAAGAGTTATCAATTCGTTCTATCCAGAGTTGGTTGGCTTAGTAATGTCATCAATTAACAAGTTTGCTAGCAGAATGAATGTTACGGTCGTATCAAATAAAAGAGTCGGTCAGTATCACCAGATTGTTTTGAATGTTGGCGAGATAGTAAACGTGTGCAAGCCTGGAAATTTCGCTGCCATTCGCGTTGGCGGAGATAATGCAAGCATGATTCTACGGCGCGCTTTTGCCATCTCTCGGGTGTCACTCTCGGGTCCATATGGTGGTTCTATGGAGTTAATCGTTGCTCCGTTTGGTAAAGGGAGTAAGTGGCTATGTTCTCAGACCGAAGGTTCAGAAATTGATCTCATTGCACCACTTGGTTCCGCTTTTGGTATACCAACTGAACCTGTTCGAGCCTTATTAATAGGTGGCGGGTATGGCTCTGCGCCATTATTTGGGTTAGCCGAAGTATTGAAAAGTCGTGGTTGTCGGGTTGATATGTACTTAGGTGCAAGTACAGGCGGCAAGATTTATGCGCCGATGGAAGGAAAGCGATCTGTCAACATTTTGCGAATTTATACAGAAGACGGTTCCATGGGCGAACGCGGTCGCGTTACAGAACCCATCCCTGGTTTAGTTGCAGATGGTTTAGTTGATGTAATTTATTCATGTGGACCCATGCCGATGTTGCGAGCCATTTCCGAGATTGTTGCAGGCACTGATGTTGTACATCAGTGTGCTGTCGAAGAATCAATGGCATGTGGTGTTGGAATATGTATGACATGTGTTTTACCTGTGAGCGATGCAGATGGAAGTATTTCCATGAAGCGATCGTGCATTGATGGACCAGTAATGAACGGTGCAAGCGTTGTCTGGGATTTAGTTGGAAAGATTCCTGAGGCGCACGCGTGATTGATTTATCAACAACAATTGCTAATGCATGGTTTCCTTCACCTCTCTTCACAGCAAGTGGATGCGCTAGCTCAGGCAAGGAACTAGCTCAATTTATTGACCTTCGAGAAATCGGCGCTGTCGTAACAAAATCAGTGATGAGCAAAGCCCGCCACGGACGACCAACACCACGTATGGCTGAAACTCCAAGTGGAATGATTAATTCCATCGGTTTACAAGGTCCTGGGATTGATTCCTTTTTAGCCCACGATTTACCTTGGTTAGTTAGTCAAAAAGCTCGAGTAATTGTTTCCATTGCAGGTGAAACTGTTGAAGAGTATGCAACTCTTGCACGAAAGATTAGATCGGCGACTGGAATTAGTGCCTTAGAAGTAAATATTTCATGTCCTAACGTCGAAAATCGTGGATTGGTTTTTGCATGTGATCCAGAAGCATCTCGGAGAGTTATTGATGGCGTGCGCAGAACTTTAGGAGGCGAATTGCCAATTATCGCTAAGTTATCCCCGGATGTAACTGATTTAGTTTCTATCGCTAAAGGTGTAGTTGACGCAGGAGCTGATGGGTTAGCGTTAATAAATACTGTTCTATCGATGGTAATCAATTTAGACACGATGAGACCGCATTTGGGCGGAAAAACTGGTGGCTTATCGGGTCCAGCTATTAGACCGATTGCGGTGCGAGCTATTTATCAAGTTCATGAAGCTTTACCTAAGATACCAATTTTGGGTATGGGTGGCGTTTCTACTGGTCGCGATGCTTTTGAATTGATCTTAGCTGGCGCTAAGGGAGTGTCTGTAGGTACCGCATCTTTTGCCGATCCTGCAGCAATTATTACTATTCAAAATGAACTCAAAGAATTACTTACAGAACGCGGATTTACTTCCGTTGCTCAAGCTGTTGGTTTCGCTCATCGACAGATCGAAGAACCTGGAGATGAGGAATGAATACCAAGGCGCCAATAATTCTTGCAGTTGATACCTCAGATCTTGAATTAGCAAAAGCATGGATCGCACATACAGCAGAATATATTCAAGTTTTTAAGTTAGGACTTGAATTCTTTTTAAATTTTGGTTCGCAAGGAGTTCGCGCTATCACGGAGAATTCAGATGCTGAGATTTTTTTGGATTTAAAATTACACGACATTCCTAATACTGTGGCTCAAGCAGCTACGAATGCAGCGCTCATGAACCCCTTGTTCCTAACCATTCATGCAAGCGGTGGAAGCCAAATGATTAAAGCTGCAGTTCAAAGCGCTCCAGGAACCAAAATAGCAGCTGTAACAATTTTAACTTCGTTATCGGAAGACGATGTAAAAGCGGTTGGTTTTGCCGATAACGCATTGAGTTCAGCAACAAACCTTGCTCAATTAGCAGTCGCAGCAGGTGCAGCGGCGATAGTTTGTTCGCCTTTAGAGACAGCTAGTATTCGCTCTGTTGTTGGTAAGGAAACGCTAATTATTACACCTGGAGTTCGTCCGTCATCCATGTCCGGAAAAGACGATCAAAATCGCACCATGACACCAGCTCAAGCTATTTCAGCGGGCGCCAATTTCGTTGTTATAGGTCGACCAATAACTAGCGCATGGGAGTCATCCGGAGTTGAGATAGGAAAGCGCGCACGTGAGATTTCGGCTGAAATTCTTAATTCTTGATTTTATTTCCAGTAGATTATGTACATGGGAGCGCCACCGCAATTAACTGCTGATGAACGTAGTGCAGCGCTGGTTAGAGCAAAAGAATCGAGGCAGATTCGTTCTTCAGTGAAAACCAAAATAAAGTCAGGAGAGTTTTCTCTTTCTGATGTTCTTATCTTGGCCGAAAAAGATGCGGTGATCGCGAAAATGCGCGTTTCAGAGTTATTGGCAGCTCTGAATGGGGTGGGCAAAATTAGAGCCACCGCGATCATGGAGCGCTTAAATATTTCACCAACTCGTCGGATTCAAGGACTCGGTAAGCACCAAGTAAATGCATTGCGTAATGAATTTAGTCCAGGGCATTCTCGTGGAAAACTTATAGTTCTTTCAGGACCAGGAGGTGTAGGGAAAAGTACAATTGCCGCATACATACGCGAACACGGAACTTTTTGGGTGAGCGTTTCGTCAACCACCCGTAAACCTCGCATAACTGAAAACAACGGAGTTGAATATTACTTTTTAACGGAAGAAGAGTTTGATCAAGAAATCGCAAAGAATCATTTTTTAGAGTGGGCACATTTTGCAGGGGCTAGATACGGCACACCTCGCGAACCCGTTGAACATGGTTTATCCGCTGGGAAAAATGTACTTTTAGAAATAGATATTGAAGGTGCTAAACAAGTAAAAATCCAAGCACCAGAAGCGATACTCGTGTTTCTAGAACCACCAACGTGGGAAGAGCTAGTTTCCCGTCTAGAAAAACGTGCCACGGATTCCCCACAGAGACGAGCCGAACGCCTTGAACTTGCCCAAGAAGAGCTGGCGGCAGCCTCATTCTTTGATTATCGCGTCATAAATGATCAGGTCGAGAACGTAGTGCGGAAACTGTTATCCTTAGCCTCTGCCCACTAGGGCTTACCCCATTAGTACAGCAACGAGGAGTAGAAACAATGGACGGAATTACAAATCCACCTATTGATGAATTGTTAGACAAAAGCGGTTCGAAATATAGCCTCGTACTCTACGCAGCAAAGCGTGCTCGTCAGATTAATGCTTATTATTCTCAGTTAGGTGAAGGCCTACTTGAATATGTCGGACCACTGGTTGAAACTCATGTGCACGAGAAGCCGCTTTCAATTGCTTTGCGTGAAATTAATGAGGGCTTGTTAACAATCGAAAATCTCGAACCAACAGCTTAAACTTTAAGAAAATGAGTAGTGCCAAGCGAGAGATTATTCTCGGAATTGGTGGCGGAATTGCTGCGTACAAGTCATGTGAGCTTCTTAGGCGTCTTCAGGATCTTGATTTTTCTATCACTGTCGTTCCAACACCCTCTAGTTTAAATTTTGTTGGAAGCGCTACATGGGAAGCATTATCTGGCAGAAGTGTTAGCACCGAAGTTTGGGAAAACGTTGAGCAAGTTAAACATGTGTCCCTTGCAGAACTATCCGAGGCAATCATAATTGCACCGGTTACAGCAGATCTCCTTTCTCGATTGGCTCAAGGGCGAGCAGAGGACTTGTTAACTAATGTCGTATCTGCAAGTAAAGCGCCTAAGTTCTTAGTACCTGCTATGCATCCAAACATGTGGCTCAATGAAAGTACGCAAGAAAATGTGAGAACATTGAGAGCACGTGGATTTGAAGTCATGAATCCAGATGAAGGTCGCTTGACGGGTGATGATTCCGGTATAGGAAGATTTCCTGAAACATCAGAAATTATTTCAGCCTTCCTGACTTACATTGGTTCACATCAGGATCTAAAAGGGAAAAAATTGCTAATTTCTGCCGGTGGGACACGCGAAGCCATAGACCCAGTTCGTTTCATTGGAAATCGCAGCTCTGGTAAGCAGGGAGTAGCTATCGCGGTAGAAGCGCGCAATAGGGGTGCCGAAGTATCTCTCGTTTTAGCTAATTCGAATATATCTGATATTGCCGGAATCGAAACTATCCGAGTCGAAACCGCGCAACAGATGCACCTCGTCCTTAAGCAAAAAATGCAGAATTGCGATGTACTAGTTATGTCAGCCGCTGTATCTGATGCCAAACCATCTACTTCATCGTCTGAAAAAATTAAGAAGAAAGAATTTAATTCGATCGATCTAGTTGAAAATGACGACATTCTTGCCGATTTAAGTTCTGCTGCGAATGATTCGCAATTAATTATTGGCTTTGCTGCCGAAACGTCAAATATTGAGGAATCCGGCCGCGAAAAGTTAAAGACCAAGGATTTAGATTTCATATATGTCAACGATGTATCTGGTGGTGCGATATTTGGCTCGGACCTTAGTGCTGGATTTTTGATAAGTTCGGATGGCATAAGCACACGTATTGAGCAAACTTCCAAGGCTAAAGTAGCCAGAATGATTCTCGATAATGTGGTTTCTAGGTTAAGTTATGCCAATGGCTAAGAGACTTTTCACATCCGAATCAGTGACCGAAGGTCATCCAGATAAAATTGCAGACCAGATTTCCGATGCGATTTTGGACTCTCTTATCGGACAAGATAAGAAATCTAGAGTTGCTGTAGAAACATTAATTACCACAGGACAAGTTCATGTTGCCGGTGAAGTTACAACTGATGCCTACGCTGATGTAACAGGAATCATCCGCGAAACCGTCCTCAATATTGGTTATGACTCATCGGTAAAAGGTTTCGATGGGAATTCATGTGGAGTATCAGTTTCAATCGGTCAACAATCTCAAGATATTGCCCAAGGCGTAGATGATGCCTACGAAAATCGCGTCGCAGCTTCAGTAGATCCACTTGATCTGCAGGGAGCTGGCGATCAAGGTTTGATGTTTGGTTATGCGTGTGATGACACTAAAGAGTTGATGCCATTGCCAATTTGGTTAGCCCACGAATTGGCTGCACAACTAGCTAAAGTCCGCAAATCTGGGGCGTTGCCTTATTTACGCCCGGATGGAAAAACTCAAGTAACTATCGAGTACGAAGGCGATAAAGCTGTTGCTCTCAACACCCTTGTTATTTCTTCACAACACGCAGAAGAAGTATCAGTTGAAAAACAACTAACTCCAGAAATTATCGAACAAGTTATTAACCCGATTATCGCTAAAATTGATTTGCCAAAAAATGATTTGCGAATTCTCATAAATCCAACAGGACGATTCGTTATTGGCGGACCAATGGGAGACGCCGGTTTAACAGGTCGCAAAATTATTGTAGATACTTACGGAGGCATGGCTCGACACGGCGGGGGCGCTTTCAGTGGAAAAGATCCTTCGAAGGTTGATCGGTCTGCTGCGTATGCAATGCGCTGGGTTGCTAAAAACGTTGTTGCAGCAGGTTTCGCTCGTCGGTGCGAAGTCCAAGTTGCCTACGCGATCGGCAAGGCACAACCAGTGGGTTTATTTGTTGAAACTTTCGGCACCGAAACTGTGCCCGTAAACAAAATTCAAGACGCTGTCCTACAAGTTTTTGATTTGCGTCCGGCCGCAATTATTCGCGATCTGGACCTGCTTCGCCCTATTTATTCTAAAACAAGCGCTTATGGACACTTTGGACGTGAGTTAAAGGATTTCACGTGGGAGTCAACTAGTCGCGTCGATGCTTTGCGCGCAGCAATCAAATAATTTCTAGATATTCCCATGCACAGCGTAAAACCGCTACGCCTTAAAAGAGAAGCGTATCGATCCGCAACTACTGCCGATTCTCATATTGTTGTTAACGTATGGGTTGACTCAGGCATTTCTCATTTAGATGGAATTTTCTCATATCGCTGTCCGAATGAATTGATAGGCAAGATATCGATTGGCTCGCGTCTAAAGGTTCCATTTAACTCTCGAAGTTGTGAAGCCCTGGTGGTAGAAATTATTGAAACAAATGAAATGACGCAACAATTCAAAATTATCGAATCAGTTCTGGGAGAAATTCCTGTTGCAAACTCTGCTGTGATTGAGTTTTATAAACTCATGGCAGAGTACTGGGCCAGTGATGCTTATTCTTTAATCAAATTCGGTATACCTTCGCGTGTTGCTTCGGTAGAAAAAAATGTAGAACCCTCAATCCTCGAACCAGATAAGAGGGCGATTCCTAACAAAAGAAGTCCACAAAATTACTTTATGATGCACACACCCCATAAGTCTGCCTACTCAGAAATAGTCGAGTTGGCCATTGAAAAGATGAAAAATGGTTCCACCTTGCTTTTGCTACCTGATG
>WLRX01000043.1 GCA_009706135.1 Actinomycetota bacterium | reverse complement strand
CGCAAAATCTTTGACACTTCTATAAGTTTTTCGCGCTTTACATGAAGAGTAAGTTCTCCGCGATCAACAACAACGCGTTCGATGGCATCAGAAAAAGCTGGATATGCACGCTCTAAATCATCTGCTACATCATCAAAGTAAGAACCATATGGGCGCTCACTTGAACCAGTTGCTGCAGGAGTACGTACCAATCCACCGTAGCCAGATGTATCTCCTGTGCCTTCTGCACCAAACATTCCGTGATCGCTCATTTAGGCAAGCAATCCCTTCATCTGGTGCGTAGGAAGCGCATTCATTGCTGCTTCTTCTACAGACTTAATTACTGCTTCGCGGTTTGGTCCAAGTTTTTCGTCGTAAATACTTGTGTGCAATTTAAGAATTGCATCCATCAACATTTCTGGACGTGGCGGACAACCTGGAAGATATATATCAACTGGAACAACGTGATCTACGCCTTGAACGATTGCGTAGTTATTAAACATTCCACCCGATGATGCACATGCACCCATTGCAAGAACCCACTTAGGTGCAGCCATTTGATCATAAATTTGTCGAAGAACTGGTGCCATTTTATTTGATACGCGACCAGCAACAATCATTAAATCTGCTTGACGTGGTGATGCACGGAAAACTTCCATACCGAAACGTGAAATGTCGTACTTTGCTGCAGAGCCAACTGCCATCATTTCAATTGCGCAGCATGCAAGACCAAATGTTGCTGGCCACAATGAGTTTTTGCGCATGTAGCCTGCAAGTTTTTCTACAGTTGTGAGTACGAAACCACTCGGTAATTTTTCTTCTAGACCCATAATTAATCCCATTCCAATCCACCGCGGCGCCATACATATGCATATGCCACGAAGACGGTTGCGATAAAGATTCCCATTTCAATAAGTCCGAAGAGGCCAAGTTGATCAAATGTCACTGCCCACGGATAAAGGAAAACAATTTCAATATCAAAAATAATAAATAGCATTGCGGTTAAGAAGTATTTAACTGGAAAGCGTCCACCTTGTGCGGCAGATGGCGAAGGTTCAATTCCGCACTCGTAGGCATCTAATTTCGCTCTGTTGTAACGCTTTGGACCAGTCAGTGCACCAGCTGCAACGGAGATGACCGCAAAACCGAAACCAATGGCTCCGATGACCAAGATGGGCACATACGGGTTCGATGCAGAGTTCATAATGCCTAAATCCTAGAGTGCCTTACAAGTATTTTTGACCGCGTCAGGAGTTTATGGCTCTGTGAACTGCGACAACTCCACCGCTCAAATTCCGCCAACCCACTTGAGACCAGCCGGCCTGGGTAATTCGGGCCGCGAGCGCCGCTTGATCCGGCCACGCCCTAATGGATTCGGCAAGATAGACATAGGCATCAGGGTTTGATGATGTTTTTGACGCAATGGCTGGCAGGGCTTTCATTAAATAGTTTATATAAATAGTGCGAAACGGTTTGAATGTTGGCGAAGAAAATTCAGCGACAACGAGTGAGCCACCTTTTTTAGTTACACGTTTTGCTTCACTTAATGCCTTATCTATATCTGATGTATTTCTTAAACCAAATGAAATTGTTACGACATCAAAGCTTTCATTTTCAAAAGGTAGGTTAAGTGCATCTGCTTTTGTAAATTTTAAATGTGGGCGCGCACGTCGGCCCGCTTCGAGCATTCCATCTGAAAAATCTGCAGGAGTTACATCGGCGCCGGCATCATGTAGTGGTTCTGAACTTGAGCCAGTACCAGCTGCGAGATCAAGAATTTTCATTCCTGGCTTTGGTGCGATCGTGGCAGTTGTAGCTTTGCGCCATCTCTTTGTTTGACCGAGGCTCAAAATGTCATTGACCAGGTCATAACGCTTGGCTACCGCATCAAACATTGCGGCTACTTCAGCAGGATTTTTATCCATGTTGGCGCGGGACATAGGCTTATTCTGCTTCAGAGTAGGCTCATCCACAACTTCGAGAAAGGGCGCACGTAATGTCCACTGCAACCACCACACTACGCACCGCAGTTTTCCCAAGAAGCACAGTTTTAACTAAAGCTGGCTTTGTAATTGCAGGCGTTGCATTTCTTTCCTTGTTAGCACAGATTGCAATTCCCGTTCCTGGTTCACCAGTTCCGGTAACAGGACAAACACTTGGAGTTCTACTTCTTTCAACAAGTTATGGCGCAACACTCGGAGCAACTACTTTTCTTATGTACTTATTTGTTGGTGCACTCGGTGCGCCAATATTTGCTAATGGTGGGTCTGGTTTAGATCGCATTGTTGGCGCAACAGGGGGCTATTTAGTTGGCATGCTGCTGACATCAGCACTTCTTGGATATTTGGGTGGCCGCAAGTGGGATCAAAAATTTAAGACAGCGCTGCCTGCAATGTTGTTGGGCAATCTGCTCACATTCACTTTGGGGCTTCTCTGGCTTCACCAATACACAGGTAAAGATTGGGCATGGACAATCTCTGCCGGCTTTACTCCATTTATTCTGGGTGAAATTCTAAAAATTGCAATTGCAGGAACTTCTCTTCCATTAATTTGGCAATTCGTGCAGCGAAAGATTTCATAGAAAATAAATTATGCCTTCCCTTATTCCTGTAACTACCGTGCGCCTTGGCGAACATTTGCCTCTTTTGGATCTGTTGCCCAAAGGTGAGAATTTTTCATGGGTACGTGGTGGCGATGGAGTTGTTGGTTGGGGTGTCTATGCCAGTACAACAGTCAAAGGCGCTAATCGTTTTAATGATGCTCGAACATGGTGGCACTCTCATTTAGAAAAATTTGCGATTACAAATAATGTTCAAGGAAGTGCAACAGGACCGATTCTATTTTCATCTTTTTCATTCTCCCCTGATGAAGAATCTGTTCTCGTCATTCCTAAAGTAATTGTTGGAATGAGTAGCGGAATCTCCTGGATAACGTGGGTTGGGTCCGATTCTCAGCCGCAACTTTTGGATGCGCCAGAAAAGATTTTAAATTCAACTCTTACGTGGAGTGAGGATGAATTAAGCAGTGAGCACTGGATTACGCGTGTTGCACAAGCAGTAGCAAAGATTCATAGCGGCGATATTGAAAAGGTAGTGCTTGCTCGAGATTTATCGGCAACTTCTGCGCAAGTAATCGATGAACGATCAGCGCTGCGCAACCTTTCATCTGCCTATCCATCTACATGGGTATTTAGTGTTGCAGGATTAATCGGTGCAACCCCTGAGCTTTTAATTCGCTTAAAGCGTGGAATGGTTACTTCTCGCGTACTTGCGGGCACCATCAGCAAATCAGGCGATGATGAACGTGACTTGGCTTTGGCAGGTTCCCTGGCACGATCTTCGAAAGATTTAGAAGAACACGAATACGCAGTGCGCTCGGTCGCAGATGCTCTTGAACCTTTTTGTTCTTCAACAAATATTCCTGAAACACCTTTTGTGCTTCACTTAGCAAACGTCATGCATTTAGCGACAGATGTCACGGGCGCTCTCATCGAATCAAAGAGCAGCGTCGATGTATTTACTCTGCTTAATCAATTACATCCATCGGCTGCGGTATGCGGAACTCCAACTGATAAAGCTGCAAAAGTCATCAGCGAAATTGAGTCGATGTCTCGCGGACGTTATGCGGGTCCAGTTGGTTGGATTGATGCACGCGGCGATGGTGAATTAGGTATCGCACTTCGGTGCGGGCAAATCTCTGAGAACACAATTCGTATTTATGCAGGGTGTGGAATTGTTGCTGGTTCTGATCCTGAAAAAGAATTAGCAGAGAGTGAAGCTAAATTCTCTGCAATGAAGAGTGCACTTGCTTAATTAGTTCGGCATTACTTTCACGATCTGGCATCTGCGCAATAACGATGCGAACCCCATCTATTGGTTGTGCAAGTTCCTTATTTAGTTGATCCACAGAGTTAATGGTGCTGGTTTTGATATTAAGGGCAGAAGCTATCGCTGCTAAATCCAAATTGTGCGGTGTACCGAAAATGCTTTCAAATCCATCACTGCCACGATGAGCCAATGTTGAGAAAATGCCACCACCGTTGTTATCGACCACAAGAATCAGCAAGTTTGGTTTTTCAGAGTGGATTAACCCAGTCAGATCGTGCAAGAAAGACAGGTCGCCCAACACGGCAATTGTCGCTGTGCGAGCAGTTGCAATTCCCATAGCGGTTGAGATATTTCCATCTATGCCAGCTAAACCTCGATTAGCAAATGTTTCAACACCATTGCGCGCCGCTGCAAATGCTTCGATATCTCGGATAGGTCGTGATGAAGAGATAAATAATGCGGTGCTATTTTTAATATTTGCTGCAATTGTGCGAGCCAAAACTGGCTCTGACCACTGTGAGATTTTTTCTAACTCTTTTGTGCACCTATCAGAAATTTTCTGCCATTTTTCTAGCCACTCTGAATCCGCTTCATTTGATTCAAGAATAGGAATCTGCGTAAAACGTTTATCTGCATTTCTATCTGTGTCAACGGTAGCGATTCGTGAATCAATAACTATCTGCTTTTCAGCCGATGCAATGTAATTATTTATTGAGCGAGAAAGCGTTGTTCGCCCTATAACAATGACAGTTCGTGGCGTGAAATCTTTTGCAATAGTCGTTGAAGCTAAAAATAAAGAAGCGTGTGCGATAGATCCGTTAAGTGAAAGAGGGTCTTCGCTTATAAGTGGCCAACCAAGTTGTTCTGCAAAATCGCGAACTTGTGCTGTTGTAAATCCACCTCGATCATGGCCAACGATGAGAACTCCGCGTTCACTCTTGACCCTTAAAGCACTCGGAGCTTTTGTAGATTTAATGTCACGAGGTGCAACTGTGATCTCATCTAGCCATGTTGAATCAGAGTCAGCGGCGAGTGGTTCTTCAAATTGAATATTGAGATGAACTGGTCCGCTTGCAAGAGAATAAATTGGTAATTCCATTGGAAACACAGCTCCAGAAATATCTGCGAAATAGCGAACAGATTTTCCAAAAATTCGAGCTTGCTCTGTTGTTTGGTTGGCACCAGTTTTGCGCAATCGTGCTGGGCGATCGGCTGTTAAAACTAAAAGTGGTGTATTTGTGTGATGAGCTTCTAAAACTGCTGGATGGTAATTAGCCACCGCTGTTCCACTGGTGCACACAATAGGAACTGCGCGCCCGCTGGCTTTTGCTAAACCGAGAGCGAAAAACGCTGCCGTTCTTTCATCAATGCGAGTGTGTAATTTGATTAAACCTTTTTGCGATGCAGCAAAGAATGCAAAACTAAGTGGTGCGTTACGAGAACCTGGTGAAATAACTACATCTGTAATTCCAGCTTCAATGATCTGGCGAACAATGACGCGTGCTAGGGAAGTTGATTCACTCACCAATGCCACCCCATCTCGCTAATTATTTCATCCGCACCTGCACTCCAGGTTTTACGAACCCGATCTTGCCACCATTGTGTTCGCTCTGCACTTGCTTCTAATTCGATCATTGCTGCTTCACTAGGAGTCACATCTGCAACGCGCATTTTTCCGCCTTCAATTGGAATCTGTGCTATATCCGATGCAAGTAATTGTCCAGTTGCGAGTCCGCATGCAAAATCTAAAGTTGGCAGTGCCCCCGCAAGTCGTATGCCATGCCCAATTCCTACCGCGCTCTCAAGTGCGCTTGATACAACTACTGGAAGTCGATGATGCTTAGCAAGTGCAAGTGAGCGTTCAATGCCGCCAAGTGGTGCAACTTTTAATATCAAAATGTCTACTGCATCTTCTAAATCAAGTTCAAATGGATCTTCTGCTTTTCTAACTACTTCATCTCCTGCAATCTTTACACCGACCATGCATGCAGCCTTTAGTTCGCGCAATTCTTCTAGAGTTGAGCATGGTTGTTCAATGTATTGCAATAAATCTTCATCAAATGAATCATAAAATCCATAAATAAATTCAAGCGCTTGCTCAACTCCCCAGCTTCCGTTGACATCTAAACGCAGCGAAGCATGTGACATTATTTCAGTGACGTGCTTAATGCGTTTAAAATCTTCTTCTTGATTTGCACCTACTTTTATCTTCACAGTTGAGGCACCTGGATACCAAGACAAAACACTTTCAATTTCTGCGCGTGAATTAACTGCGGGCAAAGTTGCGTTGACATCAATGTATTTTCTACTTGCTTTTGCACGTGGCTGCGTGGCGCCTTCTATTGCACTGATCAGCCATGGAATTGATTCGTTTTCGTCGTACTCAACGAATGGTGAAAATTCTCCCCAACCTGCGCTTCCTTCAATTAGTGCAACTTCGCGAGTATGGATGCCGCGAAAATCTGTTTTCATCGGCAGTGAAACTACTCGAAGGTTCTGAAGAATTGAATCAAGCATCAATTTATTTATGGACGCTTAGGGAATTGATCAAAATCTGGTGCGCGTTTTTCTTTATAAGCATCGCGACCTTCCTGACCCTCTTCGGTCATATAAAACAGGAGTGTTGCATCGCCAGCTAGTTGTTGAACACCAGCTAATCCATCATCTGCAGCGTTCAAGCTAGATTTTAACAAGCGAAGTGCAAGTGGAGAATTCCGTAACATTTCTCGGCACCAAGAAACTGTTTCTGCTTCTAATTCGGCAACAGGAACAACTGTATTTACAAGTCCGATTGCGAGCGCTTCCTTTGCATCATATGAACGAGTCATAAACCAAATTTCGCGTGCCTTCTTCTGTCCAACATTTGCAGCAAGTAATCCAGAACCATATCCACCATCGAATGAACCAACCATTGGGCCAGTCTGACCAAAGAGTGCATTGTCGGCAGCAATCGTTAGATCGCAGACAACGTGTAATACGTGTCCGCCGCCAATTGCCCAACCAGCAACCATCGCCACAACTGGTTTAGGTGTTCGACGTATTTGTACTTGTAAATCTAAAACGTTGAGGCGACCAATTCCTTGTTTTGCAAGGGAATCATCTCCGAGATAACCATCATCTCCACGAACGCTTATGTCACCACCGGAGCAAAATGCTTCGCTACCTTGGCCAGTTAAAATTATTACGCCGACTTCTTGATTATCACGCGCTAATGAAAATGCACTCTGCAACTCAATAATTGTTTGTGGGCGAAATGCATTACGTACTTCTGGACGATTAATTGTGATTTTTGCAATGCCATCAGCAGCTTCGTATTTAATATCGGTAAATTTTTCTCCACCAGGTGCGACT
>WLRX01000042.1 GCA_009706135.1 Actinomycetota bacterium | reverse complement strand
TATTTGCTGCTTCAAATTCTTGTGCATATCCCATACGAATCCAACGACCAGCCATCCAGTCAGTTGGTGCAACGATGTCATAACCAATATCTTCACCGAGTTTTAGCTGGCCTTGTACTTTGCCCCAGAATTCATCGTTATCGTTGTAATCTTCTTTGTAATCAACGTTGATTCCAGAGTCAGCCATAAATTTTTCTAGTGTTGGATACGTTTGTGCATCTGAGTCGTAATCTAAATAAAGAGTCCAGTTTGCCCAACGAACTGTTCCATCAGCGCTGCCACCTGAAGATGACCCACCACCGCATGCCGTAAGTAATCCAGCCGCGCCCAATCCGCCAGCACCGGCAATCAATGCACGACGTGACATTTGTGAATTAATTATTGAACGTGCTTCTGGTGAAAGTGAACGTTTTGCATCCATGCTGGTGTGCTCCTTTATGCGGTAGTTCGGGTTTTTACTTATGCGCCTAGATTAGTCATAACATGCTTGATTCGGGTGTAATCCTCGAAGCCATATTGGGAAAGATCTTTTCCGTATCCTGAGCGTTTGAAGCCTCCATGCGGCATTTCAGAGACCATCGGAATGTGAGTATTGATCCAGACAACTCCAAAATCAAGCGCCTTAGACATGCGCATCGCACGACCGTGGTCCTTGGTCCAGACGCTAGATGCCAACCCGTAATCAACGCCATTTCCCATAGCGATCGCTTGGGCCTCATCTTTGAACTTTTGAACCGTAATAACTGGTCCAAAGATTTCGCTTTGAATCATCTCATCATCTTGCTTGAGATCTGCCACAACGGTTGGAGCAAAGAAGAATCCAGGTTGATCTAATTGAGATCCTCCGGCCATGACGCGTGCGTGAGATGGTGTGCGTTCTAAGAATCCAACAACCCGCTTGAGTTGGTTCACGTTATTTACTGGTCCAACTAAGACATCTTGATCAGGCATGCCAATTGCAATGTTGTTCTTTGCTTGATCTGCAAGTAGCGATACGAATTCTTCGTAGACGCCTTCTTGAACGATCACACGAGTAGCTGCTGTGCAATCTTGGCCGGAGTTAAAGTAACCAGCTAGTGCAATAGCTTCAGCTGCGGCTGGCAGATCTGCATCATTGAAAACAACTACCGGTGCTTTTCCGCCAAGTTCTAGATGCACGCGCTTGAGTTGCTTCGCTGCTGCTCCTGCAACTTCCATACCAGCTCGTACTGAACCTGTAATTGAAACCATTGCAGGTGTTGGATGATCAACTAGTGCTGCGCCAGTTTCACGCTCTCCACAAATAACATTGATTACACCTGCTGGTAAGAATTCATTCATTACTTGCGCCATCCATACTGTTGATACAGGTGTTGTATCACTTGGCTTTAGTACAACTGTATTACCAGCTGCAATTGCAGGTGCCCATTTCCAAACTGCCATCATCATTGGATAATTCCAGGGAGTTACTTGCGCGCAGACACCGATTGGTTCGCGACGAATAAATGAAGTCATTCCTCGCAGATACTCACCAGCTGATTTGCCTTCAAGGTTGCGGGCCGCACCGGCAAAGAATCTAATTTGATCTAGTAGTGGTGGGATTTCCTCGGAAGTTGTTATTCCAATTGGCTTGCCCGTATTTTGACTCTCAATTTTGACGAGTTCTTCTGAGCGAGATTCAATTGCATCAGCAATTTTTAACAGTGCGCGTTGACGCTCTGATGGTGTGGAATCGCGCCAAATTGGAAATGCATCGGCTGCGGCTTTCATCGCCATCTCTACATCTGCGGCATTTGAATTTGGCGCAGTCGCGAAAACTTGTCCAGTTGCTGGGTTAACCAAATCTGTCGTCTTGCCAGATTTTGATTCAACACTCTTGCCATTTATGAAGTTACTCAATTTTTCCATGGGGCGAGATTACGCCCTAAGGACAAAAAAGTGTAGTTATTTTCCTATGACATCTAAGATGTTCGTATGGGAAATCAGGCGGAGGCAAGCGTTTGGTGGAGCAGTGCCACTCATCCAACCTTTGTACCGGGGGATTTGCACCGTCAATGGGATGTCGTAATTGTTGGTGGCGGATACTCCGGGATGTGGACAGCGCATCATCTGCTTAACTCTTCACCAGATTTAAAAATCGCAATACTTGAAGCTCATCAAGTTGGTTCTGGTGCCAGTGGCAGAAATGGTGGCTGGGCTTCTGCTTTGTATCCAATTGACGACAGCGCTTTAGCAAAACATGCCAGTGCACAAAGCATTGCGAATTTACATACTGAACTTGAAAAATCTATCGATGAGATCGGTCAGTTTGCGGCACAATCCCCAGATAATGTCGCTTTTGTAAAGAGTGGTTCGCTTACGGTTGCTCGCAGTAGTGCACAATTTGAACGCATTAAAAAGGGATTACTCCCCCGCGAAAGCGTTCTAGATAAAGTTCAAACTCTCAAGCTCATTAATATGTCACAAGCTATCGGTGCATCATTTAATCCTGATTGTGCAACTATTAATCCGACTCAACTTGTAGTTGCGCTTGCGAAATCTTTAGCCCAACGCGGAGTACTTATCTTTGAGAATACACACGCTGATCTCTCATCAGAAGGTGACGTTAAGGTCGCCGGGAAAGCACTTGAATCTAAATTTGTGGTTCGTGCGACAGAGGCTTATCACGAGAAAAACAGAGAGCAAATTCCTATTTATTCACTCATGATTGCAACAGAGCCGCTACCTGATGAGTTTTGGAATAAATATGGCTTAGATAATCGTCCAACCTTTCATGAAAATCGCCACCTTGTTACATACGCTCAAAGAACATCTGACAATCGAATCGCGATGGGTGGGCGTGGAGCGCCATATAAGTGGGGATCTGCGCGAAGCAACAAGTCAGAGCAGCACGCAAATATTCATAAGCAGTTAAGAAAAACAGCAATCAAATGGTTCCCTGATTTAAAGAATTATTCATTTACCCATGCATGGGGTGGTGCCGTAACAATTAAACGAGATTGGGCGCCATATTTGCAATGGGATGGCCGCTTTGGAGCCTTTGGTGGATATGTTGGAGATGGCGTAACGCTTTCCTACCTTGCCGCCAATTCAATGGCGGATTTAATTCTAGGAATAAACAGTGTTCGTGCGTCCTTGCCTTATGTCGGCTGGAAAAGCGCACAGTGGGAACCAGAACCATTTCGATGGCTTGGCGTTAATTTAGGTATCAAACTTTCAGAACTTGCAGATATTGAAGAAAAGATTACGAGGCGGCCAAGCCTGCTCGGTAAACTTATTGAAAAATTACTTTAAGGCAAACCTTTAACTGCGCGTTCGAGTTGTGCACCGTGATCAAAAGGATGATTTGAATAAGCCTTCAACCAATCGCTTATCGTGAACTTGCCGCGCTCAGTGTGGGTTCCAAATTTTTCTAAATCCGCCATCGACATTCGACGAATGAGATCAGCCGATGCATTTCTCACCGAAATTGTTACCGCAAATGAATGTGTCGTTTCTAAATCTTCATAGCCAAGATTTTTTGACTTTGCCCAAGCACCTTCGTCATAACCTTGAATGATTGAACCTTCTGGTTCGGCTAGCAATCTACGCAAACGCGCATAAGACTGCGCTTCGCTATCTGCCATGTGATGAATGATTTGACGAGCTGACCATTCACCAGGTGCTTTAGTATCCAAATCAGTTGGCTTCAGTGAATTCACTAAGTTTTCAAAATATTTGGTGGCGCTTTCATATTTATCTGCAAAATCTTGAATCGAACTCATTCTGATTTCCCCTTTTCGGCAGCTGCCAATTGACCACAAGCACCATCGATTTCGCGGCCACGTGTATCTCGAACTGTAACTGCAACGCCATATCCTTCTAGGATTCGAACAAACTCTTTTTCATCCTGCGGCCTAGACGCAGTCCACTTTGAGCCTGGTGTTGGGTTAAGTGGAATTAAATTAACGTGTGCATTTCGATTCTTTAAGAGCCTTCCCAATAAGTCTGCTCGCCATGATTGATCGTTGATGTCTCGTATCATCGCGTATTCAATTGAGTACCGGCGCCCCGTTTTCTTCTCATATGCATCAGCTGCGGCAAGTACTTCTTTAACTTTCCAGCGCGAATTAATAGGAACCAACGTATCTCGTAACTCATCATCTGGGGTGTGAAGTGAAACAGCTAAAGTTACTGAAATACCTTCTTCGGTTAATTTTTCAATTCCATTTACTACGCCGACAGTTGAAACTGTCACAGAACGCGCGCTTATGCCTAGCCCGTCTGGATTTGGGGTGGTGATGTTTCTAACGGTTCGCATTACAGCGTTGTAATTAGCAAGTGGTTCGCCCATGCCCATAAAAACAACGTTAGATAAACGAGTTGGTCCGCCAGGTAATTCACCATTCGCGCATGCACGGGCAGCGGCAACAATTTGTTCTGTAATTTCAGCGGCACTTAAGTTTCGAGTAAGCCCGGCTTGTCCAGTTGCACAGAATGGACAATTCATTCCACATCCTGCTTGGGATGAAATACAAACAGTTGTGCGATCTGTATAACGCATTAAAACGCTTTCAACCAGAACCCCGTCATGTAATTTCCACAGATCTTTACGTGTCATACCGTTATCACATGTGACAGAACGAACAAGGGTAATCAACTGCGGTATAAAGTGTTCACGAATCTGATCGTGCATACTCGCAGGAATATCAGTCCAGTCACTTGGATCACTTGATAGATGCGTGAAGTAATGATTGGCAACTTGGTTTGCTCTAAATGCCGGTAAACCTAGACCAGTTGCAATTTCACGGCGATCCTCAGGTGAGTAATCAGCAAGGTGCTTTGGCGCTTTTTTTCGTTGGACTGGTTCGTCAAAGACTAGTTTTAATTCATTCATGAATAGTGCTTAACGATTTCGAGGGCCAAATAGAGTGCCGGAGCAGACAGCAAAACTGAATCGAGTCTGTCCAGCATGCCCCCGTGTCCTGGAAGGAGTGAGCCCATATCTTTAAGCGAAAGATCGCGTTTCATCGCACTTTCAATTAAGTCACCACTTGTTGCAGTAAAAACAATCATTAAACCTACAATGATTCCAATCCACCATTGAAGCTCTAGGATGTAGTGGAAACTAAGAGCGCCACCTAGAGATGTGAAGATTACCGAACCAATTAAGCCTTCCCAAGATTTCTTTGGACTTATATCCGGAACAAGTGGATGACGACCAATAAGTACACCGACGAGATAACCAAATGTGTCATTGCATCCAACTAATACAACAAAAGTCATAACGCGAGCTAGCCCATCATCGGGACGTGCTAATAGAACTAGAAAGCCTGCCAAGAACGGAAGATAAATCAGTGCCAGAGTTGTTGCCGTTGCGCTCTTTACAAAATCTTGGGGACCTTTTCTTAATCTAGAAATGAGCAGCACAGGAAGGGAAATAGCAGTTGCAATGGCAAGTCCAGCAACACCTGCACTCCACGCTGCATAAATCAATCCACAATTAGCAACTATTAAGGAACGCATTGAAATACGCGTACCTGTTGCTGAGAAAGCGCGAGCAATTTCGCGAATTCCAAGTCCAACTGCAATTGCGACTAGAAGAGCAAAGAATTCACGGGCGTAAGCCAAAGTTAGCCACACTAGAGCAACCAAAGAAAGGCTTACAAGAATTGAAGGTAGGAGTTTTCGCCCAGCCTTAGCGTTTATCGCTTCATTAATTGAATGCAGATCAGACACGTAAGATATGCGCTTCTCAAACTTCGAGAAGTTCGCTCTCCTTATGCTTAAGAAGTTCGTCGATTTTTGCAACATGATCGCTAGTGATTTTTTCTAACTCTTTTTCGCCACGAGCTAAATCATCTTTACCGATGTGACCATCTTTTTCTAACTTTTCAATTGCTTCTTTTCCAGCACGACGGATATTGCGCATCGAAACCTTTGAATCTTCAGCTTTTGTTCGGGCTACTTTGATGTAATCCTTGCGACGCTCTTCTGTTAGCTGTGGGAAGTTAACTCGGATAACAACACCATCGCTACCTGGATTTACACCTAGGTCAGATTCGCGGATTGCTTTTTCAATCGATGCCATCGCACCTTTATCAAAAGGTGAAATCAAAGCCATACGTGCTTCCGGAACTTGGATTGATGCCAGTTGTGAAAGTGAGGTGTAAGTACCGTAGTAATCAACCATAATTTTATTAAAAAGAGATGGATGTGCGCGACCAGTGCGAATTGCGCCAAAATCATCTTTGGCAACTTCAACAGCCTTGTTCATCTTGGTTTCCGCATCTTTTAGTGCAGTTGCTATGTCTGACATCAGGACTCCTTATTAGCCTCACCGCTTACGCGACAAGGGTTCCGATCGTTTCACCGCGTACCGCGCGACCGATATTTCCTTTTGTCATGAGATCAAAAACCACAATTGGTAATTTGTTCTCACGGCACAAACTAAATGCTGCTGCATCGGCAACAGCCAAAGATTTACTTAATACTTCGTCGTATGAAATAGTCTCGTACTTCTTCGCACTTGGATCCTTCTTTGGATCAGCGTTATAAACGCCATCGACTCCACTTTTAGCAAGTAACAGAGCTTCTGAACCAACTTCAAGTGCACGCTGCGCTGCCACTGTATCTGTTGTAAAGAAAGGCATTCCTGCACCTGCACCGAAAATTACAACTCGACCTTTTTCAAGGTGGCGAATAGCTCTTCGTGGAATGTATGGCTCTGCAACTTGGCCCATCGTGATCGCAGTTTGTACGCGAGTATCAACGCCTTCTTTTTCTAAGAAATCTTGCAGTGCCAAGCAGTTCATGACTGTTCCGAGCATGCCCATGTAGTCGGCGCGCGCACGATCCATTCCACGTTGTTGTAATTCTGCGCCGCGGAAATAATTTCCTCCACCGACAACAATGCTTATTTGAACGCCAGAACGCACAACATCTGCTATTTGTTTTGCAACATCTTGCACAACATCGGGATCAACACCGATGCCTTTTTCTCCACCGAAAACTTCTCCGGAAAGTTTAAGGAGCACTCGCCCGTATTTACCTCTGGTACCGGGCATAAGTGCTCCTTTCACAACTTCGCTTGTTACAGAAGATAGTTTACTGACCTACGCGGAAACGGTGGAATGCCTTGACGGCGGTTCCTGCTTCATCGAGGATCTGCTTCACAGTCTTCTTGGCATCCTTAGCGAATGCTTGTTCAAT
>WLRX01000041.1 GCA_009706135.1 Actinomycetota bacterium | reverse complement strand
CATGAAGGCGGATAGGGAAACTCGTAGCCAAGCTAAGGCTGTCTATCGCATTTTGTGTAAGACATATCCAAATATCAGGTGTGAATTAGATTTTTCAAATCCACTGCAATTATTGATCGCAACCGTTTTATCTGCACAGTGCACCGACAAAAGAGTCAATCAAGTAACACCAGCACTCTTTAAAAAATACAAGAATGCTAAAGATTATTCGCGAGCCCGAATAGAAGATATTGAAGAGTTGATTTTTTCAACTGGTTTTTATCACGCTAAGGCAAGAAATATAAAAGGATTAGCCGTTAAGTTGCAGAGTGAGTTTAATGGAAAGGTTCCGTCCACTTTGGAAGAACTAATTACATTGCCAGGGGTTGGTCGCAAGACTGCAAACGTCGTATTAGGTCACGCATTTGATATTCCAGGGATAACGGTTGATACACACTTTGGGCGTTTATCTCGCAGATTTGAATGGAGTGATTCAAAAGATCCCGTGAAAGTAGAAGTTGATGTGCAAGGATTAATTCCAGAGAAAGAGTGGACTAACCTGTCACAGAGAATGATTTGGCACGGACGCCGTATTTGTCATTCACGTAAACCTGCATGTGGCGCATGTCCCGTTGCAAAGATTTGTCCGTCAGTTGGTATCGGTGAGATGGATAAAGAAAAAGCAAAAGTTCTTGTAAAGACAGATAAGGATTTTAGATGAAGCGTTTATCTAGCCTCTTTGTTATGCTCTTATTTATTAGTGGTTGCACCACAACTCCATCTGAAATTTCAAAGGGTCAATTAGTAGATTGTTCATCTTTATCTGTTAATTCAACTACAGCCGGCACACAATTAGATTGCTTGGATGGAAGCACCGGAATAGTTATTGAAGCACTGCGTGGTCCAGCAATCGTTAATGTTTGGGGATCGTGGTGTGGCCCATGTCAGGATGAAATCCCGCTATTTGTTGATTTTTATCGCAAAGCTAAAGATAAATTAGTGTTGCTTGGAGTCGATGTTGAGGAAGCGCAGATTAGCGACGGCCGTCACTTTGTAGAAACACGTGGAATAACTTGGCCAAATCTTTACGATCCAGATGGCCGAACAGCATCATCTCTTGGAATGGGCGTACCAATTACTTATTTTGTAGATGCAAAAGGTTTGACGGTGTATAAAAAAATTGGCGTGATTACTTCGGTAGAAGAATTGGAAGAGTTAACTCAGAAATACTTAGGGATCAGTATCTAATCTTCATCTTTTGCGGTACTTAAACCTTGCGAAATCAGCACCATTACATTGGGATCAGCAAGAGTTGTTGAGTCACCGACTGCTCGATTCTCCGCAACATCTTTGAGCAATCTACGCATAATCTTTCCACTTCGTGTCTTTGGTAATTCTTGAACCACGACTATCTGACGAGGTTTAGCGATTGCACCAATTTCTTTTGCAACGTGAGCACGTAATTCTTTAATTAACTCTTCACCGCCAACATTTGGAATTCCACCACGCAAAATAACGAATGCAACAATGCCTTGTCCTGTCATTTCATCCGCTGCTCCAACCACTGCAGCTTCTGCAACAGCTTCATGTGAAACAAGTGCGGATTCAACTTCAGTTGTTGAAATACGGTGACCAGAAACATTCATGACGTCATCGACTCGACCCAATAACCAGATTGCGCCATCGGTATCAATCTTTGCGCCATCGCCAGCAAAATAAACTCCATCAAAGCGTGACCAATAAGTTTCTTTATATCGTTCTTCTTCTCCCCAAATTCCGCGGAGCATTGAAGGCCAAGGTTTATCCAAAATTAAATAACCACCATGACCCAGACCAACTTCTTTACCGTTGTCGTCAACGATTTTTCCACTGATACCAGGAAGTGGTCGCATCGCAGATCCGGGTTTTGTATGTGTCACACCAGGCAATGGTGAAATCATGATTGCACCAGTTTCTGTCTGCCACCATGTATCAACAATTGGACATCGGTTGCCACCAATTATTTCGCGGTACCACATCCAAGCTTCTGGATTAATTGGTTCACCAACAGAACCAAGTAAACGAAGTGATTTAAGGTTGTGTGCGTTAGGAAATTCATCTCCCCATTTCATCCATGTACGAATGAGTGTGGGAGCTGTATAGAGAATTGAAACTTTATATTTCTCAATGAGTTCAAAGATGCGACCCTTGTGTGGCGTATCAGGCGTGCCTTCATACATCACTTGTGTGGCGCCATTGATTAAAGGACCGTAGACAACGTATGAATGACCAGTAACCCAACCAACATCTGCTGTGCACCAATACACATCTGTTTCTGGTTTGATGTCAAAGACCATCTTGTGTGTGTAAGCGACCTGCGTTAGATAGCCACCAGTTGTATGCGAAATTCCTTTTGGTTTTGCTGTTGTTCCAGATGTGTACAAAATAAACAAAGGATGTTCGCTATCAAAAGATTGCGCAACATGCTCTGCGCTCTGGCGATCAACAATGTCGTGCCACCATACATCGCGATTATTTTCCCATAGCGTTTCTTGACCGGTGCGCTTAACAACTAAAACTTTTGCGACATTTGTCTTTCCTTTAAGTGCATCGTCAACTGCTGGCTTGAGCGCAAATGGCGCGCCTTTGCGATAACCACCATCGGCTGTGATCACAAGTTTTGCATCAGCATCTTGAATACGGGATAGAAGAGCATCGGCAGAAAAACCACCAAATACAACTGAGTGTGGTGCGCCAATTCGAGCACAAGCAAGCATTGCAATTGCAGCTTCAGGAATCATCGGCATATAAATAGCAACGCGATCGCCATCTTTAATTCCGAGTTCTGTTAAAGCGTTCGCAGTTTTCTTTACTTCAGTAAGCAACTGCGCATAAGTAATTGTACGAGTGTCACCAGGTTCGCCTTCGAAGAAAAAAGCAACGCGTTCGCCACGTCCCTGTGTAACGTGGCGATCCAGTGCGTTAACACTGGCATTTATTTTTCCACCAACAAACCACTTAGCGAATGGAACTTTCCAATCCAACACTGTCGTCCACGGTGTATCCCATTGCAATTCGTGTGCTTGTTTTTCCCAGAAAGCTAAGCGATCTTTTTCCGCTTCGTCATACATCGTGGCTTGCGCATTTGCTTGTGCAATAAATTCTGCACTCGGTGGGAATAGGCGATTTTCATGGCCTAGATTGGCGAGGGATTCTTGATTCTCAGACATATGGTCAAGATTAGTCCGAGCGCCGATTTTTCAGAAGTGGCTAAAGGTGGTTGGATTAGCCGTAAGCCTCGAGACGGCCCAATGAAGCGCTCGTTCAAGAGATTTACACCGGAGCTAAAATTCATTGGAGTTATAAATGCCAATTGCTACCCCCGAAATTTATTCAGAGATGTTGGATCGTGCTAAAAAAGGCGCATTTGCTTATCCAGCAATTAACGTTTCATCTTCACAGACTCTGATTGCAGCACTTCGTGGTTTCGCCGAAGCAGAATCAGACGGAATCATTCAATTCTCATGGGGTGGCGCTGAATACGCATCTGGTTCAACTGTTAAGAATATGGTTGATGGCGCCGTTGCGCTCGCAGAATTCGCACACGTAGTTGCAAAGAATTACAAAGTAAACATTGCTCTTCACACAGATCACTGCCCAGTTGAAAAACTAGATGGCTACATGCGTCCACTTCTTGCACTCGGTGCCGAACGCATTAAGTCAGGTAAAGGACCACTCTTTAGCTCACATATGTGGGATGGCTCTGCAGTTGATATGCCGGAAAACATGAAAATTGCTGACGAACTAATTGAAAAGTCACTTGCTGCACGAACACTTCTTGAAATTGAGATTGGTGTTGTTGGCGGCGAAGAAGATGGCGTTGAAGCAAAGCACGATGCCAAGTTGTACTCAACACCTGAAGATGCACTCATGACGGTTAAGACACTCGGCATGGGAGAACGTGGTCGCTATATGGTTGCTGCAACATTTGGAAACGTCCATGGGGTTTATAAGCCAGGAAACGTTGTTTTGCAACCAAAGATCTTACAAACACTTCAGGAAGCAGTTTCTAAAGAAAAAGGATTGCCGGCTGGAAGCAAACCAATGGATCTTGTATTCCACGGTGGTTCTGGATCACTGCTCACAGAGATTCGTGAATCACTTGATTATGGTGTCATCAAGATGAATATTGATACAGATACTCAATATGCATTTACTCGACCAATAGTTGATCACATGCTTAAAAATTATGATGGCGTATTAAAAATTGATGGCGAAGTTGGAAACAAGAAAACTTACGATCCGCGCGCATGGGGCAAAGCAGCAGAAGCAGGAATGGCTGCGCGCGTTGTACATGCATGCGAAGATCTTCGTTCAACCGGAACTAGTCTTTTAAAGGTTACCTAAGCGTTATGCCAGCTCTCGTATTGCTCGGTGCCCAATGGGGCGATGAAGGCAAAGGAAAAGCCACAGACATTCTTGGCGACCGCGTTGATTATGTTGTTCGCTACCAAGGTGGAAACAACGCTGGTCATACAGTTGTTATCGGTGATCAAAAATATGCGTTGCACTTATTGCCTTCCGGAATCCTGAGTCCAAACGTAATTCCTGTAATTGGAAATGGCGTCGTAATTGATCCGGGCGTATTGCTTGAGGAAATTAAAGGACTAACAGAGCGCGGTATTGATTGTTCTAAATTAGTAATTAGTACCAACGCACACTTGATTACTCCGTATCACCGCACCATAGATAAAGTTTCAGAACGCTTCTTAGGCAAAGCAAAGATCGGCACAACTGGTCGCGGAATCGGGCCGGCATATGCGGACAAGATCAATCGCATCGGTATTCGCGTGCAAGATTTATTTGATCCATCTATTTTGCGTCAAAAAATCGAAGGTGCGCTCAAAGACAAAAATCAAGTACTTATTAAGGTCTTTAACCGAAAGAACATTGAAGTAGATGAAGTACTAAATGAGTATTTAGGTTATGCCGACATCTTGCGACCATATGTTGCAGATACAGTGTTATTGCTTGATCAAGCACTCAAAGCCGGCAAAACAATTCTGCTCGAAGGCTCACAAGGAACTCTGCTCGATGTTGATCATGGTACTTATCCATTCGTAACATCAAGTAATCCAACTGCAGGCGGCGCATGTACTGGTTCTGGTATCGGACCAACACAAATTGGTCGAGTAATCGGAATTGTTAAGGCGTACACAACTCGTGTTGGTTCTGGTCCTTTTCCTACAGAGCTAATGGATGAAGATGGAGAAAAACTTCGCACAATCGGTGGCGAAATTGGTGTAACAACTGGACGTGCACGCCGTTGTGGTTGGTATGACGCACCGATTGCACGTTATGCAGTTCGCGTTAACGGACTTACTGATTTCTTCTTAACAAAATTAGATGTGCTCACTGGTTGGGACAAAATTCCAGTTTGCGTTGCATACGATATTGACGGAAAGCGCGTTGAAGAATTACCAGCATCGCAATCTGATTTTCACCACGCAAAACCAATTTATGAATACATGCCAGGGTGGAAAGAAGATATTTCTAAGGCGCGCAAAGTAAGTGACTTACCAAAAGCTGCACAAGATTACGTTGCCTTCCTTGAAAAAATTTCTGGTGCACCAATGAGTGCCATTGGTGTGGGGCCAGGCCGCGATGAAACAATTGTTATAAAGGATTTCATCTAAGAATGAAAATCCTCCTAGTCGGTAGCGGTGGTCGCGAACACGCACTCGCACTAGGGTTAAAGGCGGATCCAAGTACAACCGAACTTCATTGTGCACCTGGCAATCCAGGAATTGCAGACCTTGCTTTATTGCACCCCTTAGATATAACTAATAATGCAGCAATTGTTACATTGGCAAAAGAGTTAGCAATTGATCTCGTAGTAATTGGCCCAGAGGTGCCGCTAGTAAATGGAGCATCAGATTCGCTGCGATCAGCAGGTTTTGCAGTGTTTGGTCCGTCAAAAGCAGCAGCGCAATTAGAAGGATCTAAAGATTTTGCAAAAGGCGTGATGCGTGATGCTGGTGTTCCAACTGCACATAGTTATACCTGCACAACAAAGGAAGAAATAGAAAAAGCACTCGATGAATTTGGTGCGCCTTATGTTGTAAAAGATGATGGACTCGCAGCAGGTAAAGGCGTTGTTGTCACAACAGATCGTGAAGCTGCATTGGCACATGCGCTTTCATGCACACGTGTTGTTATAGAAGAATTCTTAAACGGTCCAGAGATTTCACTCTTTGGAATTTCAGATGGCCGAAACATTGTTGCGATGCAACCAGCACAGGATTTCAAACGCGCACTAGATGGCGACTTAGGTGCAAACACTGGCGGAATGGGCGCGTATTCACCGCTGCCATGGGCGCCAGATGACATTGTTGAAGATACGTACACACAAGTACTTGCGCCAGTAATTGCTGAAATGGCGGCGCGTGGCACACCATTTATTGGACTTCTTTATGCCGGCCTTGCACTTACCGATCACGGAATTCGTGTCATCGAATTTAACGTGCGCTTTGGTGATCCAGAAACACAAGTGCTCATTCCACTTCTTAAAACTCCACTAGCAACACTTTTGTATAAAGCTGCAACAAATTCACTAGATGACGTCGCACTGCAATGGCGAGAAGAATCTGCGGTCACAGTCGTTTTGGCAGCAGGTGGTTATCCGCAATCACCACAAACTGGTTCTGTAATTCTAAATATTCCAAATGTTAAAGAGACAATTACTTTTCAAGCAGGCACAACAAGATCAACGGCTGGACTTGTTTCAAGCGGTGGTCGCGTTTTAAGTATCACCGGCGTGGGCGAAGATCTGACCGAGGCACGTGATCGTGCCTATCGCGCGATATCTCAAATCACATTGCCTGGCTCTTTTTATCGCACTGACATTGCGCTCAATGCGTCGGTCGCTGAGAAGGGCAACTAAATGAGAGAGAATGCACCAGTGAGCGTATTAGCAGATAGATATGCATCCGCTGCGATGCGAGAAATCTTTGCACCGGAGTCAAAAATAATTGCAGAGCGCAAATTATGGATTGCCGTTGCTCGTGCTCAATCACAACTTGGTCACGCAATTCCTGATTCAGTTATAAAAGATTACGAAAAAGTAATTTCAAAAGTTGATCTAGCATCCATCGATGCTCGCGAAAAGAAGAACCGCCACGATGTAAAAGCTCGGATTGAAGAGTTCAATGCTCTGGCCGGTCACGAAGCAATCCACGCAGGAATGACGAGCCGCGATCTGACCGAAAATAT
>WLRX01000040.1 GCA_009706135.1 Actinomycetota bacterium | reverse complement strand
GCACCAGTGAAATACACGCGCAGTAAGTGAACAACGATTGCCACCATAAAGAAAAGTGCAGCCCAGTGGTGAATTTGGCGCATAAGTAATCCGCCGCGAACTTCAAATGAAATGTGCAGTGTTGATGCGTAGGCCGCTGACATCTTTAAGCCAGAGAGAGGTTGGTATGCACCTTCGTAAACAACTTCACGTTGGGAAGGGTCAAACCAGAATGTTAGAAATGTTCCTGAGAGCAACAAAATGATAAATGAGTAGAGCGCAATTTCACCAAGTAAAAATGACCAGTGATCCGGAAAGACTTTATTGAGGTTTTTCTTCATCCACGCCGCAGCACCTGTTCGCTCGTCTACGTAGTTAGCGACATTGCCTGCAATACGTTCACGTGCTGTCATGAAGAACGCTCCCAAAAACTAGGTCCGACTGGTTCATTAAATGGTTGTTTTGCCACGAGGTAACCCTCTGAATCTAGGGCTAATGCTAATTGAGGTAGTGGTCTGGCCGCAGGTCCAAATAGAACCTTGGCCGCGCGTGTTACATCAAATGTGGACTGGTGGCATGGGCAGAGCAAGTGCTTTGTCTGTTGTTCGTAGAGAGCCACTGCGCAGCCCATGTGCGAGCAAATTTTTGAAAAGGCGATGATTCCTTCATGCGTCCAAGACAAACGTTCAGCATCTAAGTTGAATTCTTCAGGACGCAATCGAATAAGAAGCACAGCATCTTTTGCGATGTCGCTTAAAACTCGATGATCCTGGCCAGGAAGCATTGCAGGCAAAACTTGCGCAACTGCGCCGACTTCTAAATCTTCAGGTTTGATCGGACGCTCACCTGGATCAGTAACTAAACGAGTGCCAGCTTTCCAACTCGTCTTTGTAAGAGAATCACCTGGTAGCGGACCTAAGTCGCGCAGCAGAAGTAATGGAGATAAACCAACTAGGCCAAGAGAAAGTCCAAGTGAGCGTTTAATTAAAGATCGGCGCCCAAGTCCTGCTGCTGCTGCACCTTCTTTAGCGGTCTTAACTAATTCATCGCGATCTTCTTCCGCGGAGCGAAATTCGTGGCGTTGCACAGTAACTTCTTGATCTGGCATCAAAGTTTTAGCCCAATGAATCGCGCCCATTCCGATAAAGAATAAAGAAAATGCCAGGCCAAGTCCTAAGAATAACTGATGAGCATTGGTGCTTCCCATGACTGGTAGGAAAATAAAAATGTCGTCGGGGATTGCAACGTATGAAACTACAAAAAGAATCGTTCCAAATGCTGATAGCAAAAATAGTATGGCAACTTGGCGTTCAGCCTTTTTTGCGGCAAGCGGGTCTGTATCGGCTTTGCGGTGAACGTGTGCCGGAATTCCTGGATCATTTATTGCTTCGAGGTCGTTTGCCATTTTTCCCTATCTCGCCTTCATTGCAAGCCAGACTGCAACGCCAATTAACATTCCAATTCCAAGAGTCCATACAAGAAGTCCTTCAGTAACTGGGCCTACGCGTCCAAGGGAAGCGCCACCGAGTGCTGGTTCGGCCTCTGCAAATTTAATCCACTTGATAATTGATAACTTTTCTTCAGGAGTAATTGTTTTATCTGAGAAAACAGGCATTGATTGCGGACCAGTAATCATCGCTTCATAAATATGCACAGGTTCAACGCCCATAACTGTTGGAGCGTATTTTCCTTGAGTAAGTGCGCCGCCTTGACCAGCAAAGTTGTGGCACATTGCGCAATTGTTTCTAAATAATTCGCCACCTTCGGCAACGCTTCCGTCACGTTCATAATTAAGGAATTCATCGCCTGGAATTTCTGGACCAGGTGCAAGGGATGCAACATATGCAGCAAGTGCTGCTACTTCTTCTGGGGAATACACAGGAGCTTTACGCATTGCCTGTGTGCTCATATCTGCCATTGGCATGCGACCTGTTGCAACTTGGAAATCAACTGATGCTGCGCCGACGCCTATAAGCGATGGGGCAATGCCGCCACCTTCAGCATTTAATCCATGACAAGAAGAGCAGCCTTTAAGAAAGAGTTCTTTGCCTTCCTCGATCATCGCAGAACGTGCCAAAACCAATTCAGATTTACTTGGCGTTGCACTTGCAACTGAAAAAGTTGTACCAATTGATAGGAGTGCAAGAATTAAAAGCATCGGTGCGGCAGCACGGTGTCTGCGGTATCTAGATAGTCGCTTCACTCATATGCCTTTCGTTGTCTGCTGTAATTACTTGATTAGGTAAATTGCTGAAAATAGAGCGATCCATACAACATCTACAAAGTGCCAGTAGTAAGAAACCACGATTGCAGTTGTTGCTTGGGAGTGAGTAAATCTACGAGCTTTAGCCACGCGGATTAAAACAATAAGAAATGCGATAAGTCCACCAGTTACGTGTAAGCCGTGAAAACCAGTGGCGACGTAAAAAATTGATCCGTATGCCGTAGATGAAAGCGTCATGCTCTCACTGACAAGCATTGCGTACTCATAAATTTGACCAGCAACAAAGAATGCACCCATAAGGAAAGTAAGAGAGAACCATTCACGCATTCCCCATTGACTTATCTGGAAAAAACTTCCGGTTCTTTTGTTTTGAAAACGCTCTGCCGCAAAGACGCCAAACTGACACGTAACTGAAGAAAGAACCAGGACTGTTGTATTTGCCGCAGCAAATGGAATGTTGAGAAGTTCTGCGGACTCGAGCCAAATTGCTGGACCTTGAACTGCTCGGGTTGTGAAATAAATTGCAAACAATCCTGCAAAGAACATAAGCTCACTTGAGAGCCAAACGATTGTTCCGACAGCAACCAGGTTGGGCCGTGTGATCTTGTGGGCTGTGGCTGCAGTAGACATGGGGCTGATTATTCCCGCATTCGGCTCGGACTTCCACCGCGAAGGACCTCATTGCTTGAGGCATTTTTGCCAT
This sequence comes from Actinomycetota bacterium, assembly GCA_009706135.1. GTDB lineage: Bacteria > Actinomycetota > Actinomycetes > Nanopelagicales > Nanopelagicaceae > Planktophila. The sequence continues at coordinate 4,349 of WLRX01000040.1, read as the reverse complement.
TACTAGGTGAAACGGGTCACTACTAAATGTTGCTCTTAATATGGGTGCCAAGACAATAAGATACGAGCATGGATGCAACATCTACAGGTCAAAAGAAGAAGCAAATAGCCATCTATTCTGATGATAGTTCTGTACGCGCTTCGATTGTTCTGGCTTTAGGAAATCGCATCGCAGATGATTTGCCAGAACACGAAATTCACGAATTCGCCACCGGCGCGGCCCTTCGCCAATACATCGATCGCAAATCCCAAGACGGAACCTTCAAAATTGATCTCTTTATTCTCGACGGTGAAGCTGCCCCTGAAGGCGGCCTTGGAATTGCGCGACAACTTAAAGATGAAGTTTTTAACTGCCCTCCAGTTTTAGCAATTACAGGCCGCAAAGAAGATGCTTGGCTTGCTGCCTGGTCGAAAGCCGAAGCATCAGTAATTCACCCAATTGATCCATTTACTCTTGCTCGCATCGTCGCGGATTTATTGCGCACTGGCTCACTTACTTCGGCCTAAACTCTTTAGGAAACCTGCTCATGATTGCGAGTTGGAAAACATCGGTTACATCACTTGAATCCGGGCTGGATTTAACAATCGAAGAAGCGCAGTGGTTTATGCGCGAAATTCTTGAAGGTCGAGCAGAAAATACCAATCTCGCCACTTTTTTATTGGCGCTAAAAAACAAGGGCGAAACTTCAGATGAAGTAGGCGCCTTCATATCGGAAATGTTTAATCACAGCGCACCAATAAAAATTTCTGAACGAGCCGTTGACACTGTTGGCACTGGCGGCGATGGCGCCCACACCATCAATATTTCAACAACAGCAGCGATAATTGCTGCAGCTGCAGGTGCTCGTGTGGTTAAACATGGCAACAGAGCATCATCTTCCAAGTCAGGGGCTGCAGATTTACTTGAAGCCCTGGGCGTTAATATTTCACTTGATGGAAGCGGTGTTGAAAAGACGGTGCAGCAACTGGGAATTGGTTTTTGCTTCGCACAAAAGTTTCATCCAGCCATGAAAAATGCAGCTGCGGTCCGTAAAGAGCTAGGCGTACCAACAGTTTTCAATATTTTGGGACCACTTGCCAATCCTGCAAAACCCCAAGCCGCTGCTATTGGTGTGGCAAATGAACGAATGCACTTGGTCATGGCTCAAGTGTTGGGAGATCGTGGCGTAGATGGTTTCGTTTTTCGCGGCGATGATGGCTTGGATGAAATAACTTTGGCAACAACCACATCGGTGCTTTCGATCGGCGGTGGCACGATTGAAAGTCAACGAATAGAACCAGCAGATTTCGGTTTATCTGGAGCGCCAATTTCAGCTCTTGTTGGCGGAGATTCTCAAGAAAATGCGCGTATTACACGAGCGATTTTTAATGGCGAACTTGGTGCACCGCGAGACGCAGTATTGCTCAACGCAGCCGCAGCAATTGCCGCATTTGATGGAGAAATTTCTGCAGATATTCACACTCGCATCGCAGCGGGTTTGAAGCGAGCAATAGATGCAGTTGATTCTGGCAAAGCAACTCAATTGTTAAGCGACTGGGCAACACTGACACAAAACCTAGCCACGAATTAATCGACGGCGTACTCTTTTATCCATGGGAACCGAAGGCGCACCAGCTGGCTATTTAGAAGATTTTTCTGCAATCGGAAAAGGCGCAACAAAGGAAATAGGAATTCTTCTAGTTCACGGTTTTACAGGATCCCCATCTTCTATGCGTCCCTGGGCAGAATTTATGCATCAACAGGGGTACACCGTCCGTGTTCCGCTTTTGCCAGGTCACGGCACAAAGCCAGAAGATTTAAATCAAGTCAAGTGGCAAGAATGGCCTCGTAAAGTTGAAAGTGAATTACGCGAACTTCAAAAAACCTGCACGAAGATTTTTGTTTTCGGTTTATCAATGGGTGGGGGATTAACTCTTTATACAACCCAAAATCATCAACAAAAAATAGATGGAATTGTTCTTGTTAATCCAATGATTCATATTCCTCTGGTCACCCCGACTGTGGCAAAGATATTTTCTAAATTCAAGAAAATGCGTTCAGCAGTTGGCAACGACATTAAACGCAAAAACGTTACAGAATATGCATATGATGCCAATCCAATAGTAGGTATCTACGAACTCACGAAAATGCTCAAACTTACCCGGGAAAACTTGAGCAACGTAAGCATCCCGACACTTTTGTTTCATAGCACCGATGACCATGTACTGCCAGTCTCTAATACAGAGATCATTCTCAAGGGAATTAGCTCAAAGGACAAAGAGCGCGTGGAACTTACAAACAGCTATCACGTTGCGACACTAGATCACGACATGGAAATAATCTTTGAAAAATCTCTTACTTTTGTGCAAGCACACTCTTAACCATCTTTATTAATAACTTTTCATCAACTTTCCAATCATTGGGCACAGCCACAGTCTTTTTGTTGACCTTGTAATCCTTGAGATCAGAAGCCATATTCTTGAGCACTTCGGAGTTAAAGGGTGCTATCAAAATATGATTCTTTGCAACGGATGCACCGAAGACGTATTGAGTGCCCTTTCGCATCATTGGTTGGTTCCAGGCAATTACTAACTCAAGATCTGGAAACTTTGTAGTCAGGATTCGAAAAGTTTTTCGAAGAGTTTTCGCTTGAATTGGATCAATGGATTTGTAGAAATCAGTGGGTGTTTCAAATTTTCTAGTTGTAGTTGATCCACGAGAGAACATAACTAATGCATTTGCATGCGCTTGAGAAAATCCATAGTTGTTTCGAAGGTGGGCAATTTGCGCAGGGTATTTTTCTTGTTTTATAGAGGCCATAACCTTGAACCAATACTTCATTGGTTCGCCATACTTCTTCTCGATCAACGGAAAATGCGCTTCACGGCTTGGGTCTTTAGCAGGCACAGGACAATATTAGTAGGGATACGATTAAGCCATGACGTGGTTTTTACTAGCAATTGCAATTGCGGCAGAAATTGCAGGAACTTTGTTGCTTAAGCGAAGCGATGGTTTCACAAAACTCTGGCCATCAATCGGTGTTCTTGTTGGATACCTCACGGCCTTTGCCCTTTTGTCTCAATCACTCAAGAAGATCGACGTCGGTATTACATATGCAATCTGGTCTGGTTTTGGAATTATCGGAGCAGCTGTTGGTGGCGCAATATTTTTCAATCAACATCTGACCAGACTCAATCTAATAGGAATGGCAATTATTATTGGTGGAGTTGTGATCATGAATGCCGGGGGAGTAAGTCACTAAATGTATATCCCGCGCCATTTCACAGTTGAAGACCCTGCTGCACAAAAATTTTTGGAATCCCTGAAGAGTGGCCACTTAGTTACCAATACTGCACAAGGAATCCTATCGACCATGATTCCCGTGACGTTTAATAAATTATCCCATTCAATCATCGGACACGTCGCTCGAGCTAATTCGCAATGGTCAGAAAAAACTAACCAAGAAGCTCTCTTTATTAGCGCACCAGTTGATTCATATGTTTCGCCAAGTTGGTATGCATCAAAGCAAGAACACGGCAAAGTAGTTCCAACCTGGGATTACATGTTAGCTCATGTCTATGGCGATTTGATCATTCATGATGATATTGACTGGCTTCACAAAGCTGTATCAGATCTCACTGATTCCTTTGAAGCAGGTAGAGCCAAACCATGGAAGTTGGATGACGCCCCAGATGATTATGTTGAAGGTCAGTTAAAAGCAATTGTTGGGGTGGAATTAAAAGTTACTCGCCTAGAAGTTTCATTTAAGATGAGTCAGAACAAGAGAAAAGCAGATTTAGATGGTGTCATCGAGGGATTGCGAGCAGATAATCGTGAAGATGCTGCAAGTAAAGTAGAAGGTTTAAGACCAGAAGAAAAGAAATAGGTTTCCGCGTGGACGATACTGGGATCGAACCAGTGACCCCCACAATGTCAATGTGGTGCTCTACCGCTGAGCCAATCGTCCTAGGTGGTTTAACTATACAACAGCTAAATTAGCGACCGAAATCGTCTTCGATACGCTCAATATCATCTTCGCCAAAGTATGTGCCGGTTTGAACTTCGATGAAGATAACTTCATTGCTTCCGATATTTGCAATTCGATGTAGCTGACCAATACCGATTGAGATTGTGTCGCCTGATGAAAGTTGTGAAACTTTTCCTTCTAGTGTTACTTCGGCGCTTCCTTGAACTATGAACCAATGTTCGGCTCGTTTTTGATGGCGTTGGTATGACAAGCGCTTTCCAGGTTGCACATAAATACATTTAGTTTTATGAATTGCACTTTCTTGCAAGATTTCATAGCGACCCCAAGGTCGTTGTGATTCATCATGTGAACTCATTGTTTGATTCTTTCAGTTTTGGAGGTG
>WLRX01000004.1 GCA_009706135.1 Actinomycetota bacterium | reverse complement strand
TGCGTGCGATTTAGCAGTTGCGATTAGAACTTTTTGGAAAGAAGAAGAAACCTTGAAATTTGGTACAGGCGCCGGAATAACATGGGCTAGTGATGCTGCGTCTGAATGGGAAGAAACGCAGTTGAAGGCGGAACGTTTAATTAAGATTGCATCTGGTCAAATCTCATGAAGATCTGGCTAAATGACCGTGTTGTTGATTCCAGCGGTGTTGATTTGGCTCCAGATAATTGGCCTGATGGATTCGGTGTATTTGAAACGATTAAGACCGTGAACTCAATACCGTATGCGCTCAATCGTCATATGAGACGAGCACTCGATGCGGGTGCGCGTGTGGGCGTACGGATACCTGATGAAGAACGAGTTCGTACTGCAATAGATCATTTATTGGCAGAAGTGAATCATCCAATTGGTCGCCTGCGGTTGCTTTTTAAACAAGATGGCACATTTATTGCAACGCATGACCCGTATGAAGATTTAGTTCATGATTTAAAACTCTGTACTTATTCAGTTCGTGTAGATATCAAAGGGGTGCCTGCCAAAACTTTTCCGTATACATCGCGACTAGAAATATTAAATGTGGCAAAGCAACAGGGTTGCGATGAAGCCATTGTGGTCAATAGCAATCACGAAGTGTGTGAAGGCGCTGTTTCTAATCTGATTTTCTACACCGACGGAATGTGGATTACTCCGCCAATTGTTCAAGGTGTATTGCCTGGGGTAATGCGTGCGTTAATTGTTGAAAACTTGCCGGTAAAAGTGCGAAAAATTGACACCAACGATCTCTCGCATGTGCAGGCGGCAATTGCGATTTCAAGTTTAAAAATTGCGGCACCTGTTTCAAGTATTGATGGGCGTGAGATGCCAGATTTAGAAGTTAGTCAATTATTCGCACAACAAATCCGAGAAATGGCCATACGAACTTCGGTAGGCTAGGGGTATGTCCGAGCTCTCAATCATCGTTGATGGCGCTGCTGTCAATGTTGCGGCAGATCAAAAGCCAACTCATATTTTTGCTGAACATAAAGATGTGGTTGTTTGCAAAATAAATGGCGAACTCAAGGATCTATGGAGCGACATTGTTTCTGGAGATGTCATTGATTCTGTTTCGATTTCTTCTCCCGAAGGACTAGCGGTACTTCGTCACTCAACCGCTCACGTGATGGCACAAGCTGTGCAGAGTGTTTTTGCTGGAACTAGGTTAGGAATTGGACCGCCGATTACAGATGGTTTTTACTATGACTTTGATCCTGAGCGTCCATTTAACCCAGATGATTTTGAAAAAATCGAATCTGCTATGCGCAAAATTATTAAAGATGGTCAGAGGTTTAAGCGACGTGTAACAACAGAAAAAGATGCTCTCAAGGAACTAGCTCACGAGCCGTATAAGTGTGAACTTATTGGCTTGAAATCTGGCGCCGGTGATGAAGCAAGTGTTGAAGTTGGCGGGGCAGAGCTAACCATTTATGACAATTTAGGCCGCGATGGACAAGCGGTGTGGAGTGATTTATGTCGAGGTCCACATCTGCCATCTACGAAACATATTCCTGCCTTTAAATTAATGAGAAGCGCTGCAGCATATTGGCGAGGTTCTGAAAAAAATCCGATGCTGCAAAGAATTTACGGGACAGCGTGGCCTACACAGGATCAGTTAAATACTCACCTTGAATTATTAGCAGAGGCCGAAAAACGTGATCACCGTCGACTTGGTAATGAATTAGACCTTTTTTCTTTCCCAGAAGAAATTGGTTCGGGCTTAGCTGTATTTCACCCTAAAGGTGGCATTGTGCGCCGCGCGATGGAAGATTATTCGCGCATTCGCCATGAAGAAGAAGGTTATGAATTTGTTTATTCACCGCACTTAACAAAAGCCGCACTCTTTGAAACATCTGGTCACTTGGATTGGTATTCAGAAGGTATGTATCCACCAATGATTTTGGACGAAGAACATCATCCCGATGGAACGATTAAAAAGGCTGGACAGCAGTACTACATGAAGCCTATGAACTGCCCGTTTCATAATTTGATTTTCCGTGCTCGTGGACGTTCTTATCGCGAATTACCCCTTCGCTTATTCGAATTTGGAACTGTCTACCGATATGAAAAATCCGGTGTAATGCATGGACTTACTCGTGCCCGCGGTTTCACTCAAGATGATGCGCATATCTACTGCACAAAAGAGCAGATGCCTGCCGAGCTCGATTCACTTTTAACTTTCGTGCTTAATTTGTTACGCGATTATGGTCTTCATGATTTTTATCTCGAACTATCTACTCGCAACCCAGAGAAATCTGTGGGAGAAGATAAGGATTGGATAGAAGCAACGGAAGCACTGCGCAAAGCAGCAGAAGCGCAAAAATTGGAACTTGTTTTAGATGAAGGTGGCGCAGCGTTTTATGGACCAAAGATCTCTGTGCAAGCAAAAGATGCGATTGGTCGCACATGGCAGATGTCGACCATCCAAGTTGATTTCCAATTGCCGCAGCGATTTGAACTCGAATACTCAGCAGCAGATGGAACACGTCAACGTCCCGTAATGATTCATCGCGCACTATTTGGTTCTATTGAACGTTTCTTTGGTGTGTTAACAGAGCATTACTCAGGTGCGTTCCCACCGTGGCTTGCACCCCTTCAGGCAGTTGGTATTCCTGTGGCTGACGCATTTGCTGATTACTTAGCTGATGTCATGGCGCAGATGAAAAAAGCAGGCATTCGCGCCGAACTCGATGCATCTGATGATCGCATGCAGAAAAAGGTTCGTAACGCACAAATGCAAAAAATTCCATTTATGGTTATTGCCGGAGAAGAAGATCAAAAGGCTGGCGCTGTTTCATTTAGATATAGAAATGGTGAACAGAAAAATGGTGTTCCTATTGCCGATGCAATCAAAGAAATTAAAGACGCGGTCACGAAGCGAATTCAGGTTTAAATGCATTCAGATGGTGGAGCAGGTATTCCAGATGCGTGGTCACGGTTGTGGGCTCCACATCGCATGGATTATTTAAAAGGCGAAAACAGACCCCTAGAGGGAAATAGCGTTGCATGCCCTTTCTGCACAATTCCATCCTTTAGTGATGAAGAAGGACTCATTGTTCATCGCGGTCAAACCGCTTACGTCGTCATGAATTTGTACCCATACAACGCAGGACATGTACTTGTGTGTGCAAATCGCCACGTTGCTGATTTAACAGATTTATCCGAAATCGAACGCAATGAAATTTCATTCTTAAGCGCACAAGCAATGAAAACTCTGCGCAAGGTATCCAATGCGGCAGGATTTAATCTTGGAATGAATCAAGGAGCGTTATCGGGTGCCGGAGTAGCAGATCACATTCACCAACACGTTGTCCCTCGTTGGGGCGGAGATGCCAATTTTATGCCGATTATTGGTCAGACTAAAGTATTACCACAGTTATTGGCCCAAACACGTAACGACCTAGCAACAGGATGGGTTAGTGATTAATTTCGTCTAGGTAATGCTTAACAATATCGACGCCAATATTTCTTTCTATCCACACCGGAATTGCAGGGAAAAGTAATCCAGCCGCAAAAGATTCATTGCCCATAACTGCCATGTGTGATTTATATTCATCAACAAATTCACCTACCAAGGTTTTATGTTCTGGATCGCTGGGAATTACCGTGCAAGGATTAGTTGTGTAATCAATGATCTCTTCAGTCTCTAAACTAATCAGAGCGCAGGGTGAACCTGAATCATCGTGTAAGACTAAGTAGGGCGTAACGACTTGGTCAAAGAGTCGATTAGCAAGAAGAACAGCGTCATCGAAATCAGCTTCACCGCTTTCTAAGTTTGTCACAACAATTAATCGAGGAGTTTGAAAATCATCTAAGGCTGCCCAATTAGATACGGTTTTTTCATCCACACCAGTGTTTGGATTAATGACAAAGATCGCCACCTCTTCAGAACCGTCGGCATCATTGTTGTAGGTAGCACCTAAGAGGTCGGCCACAGATTCTGGCTGCGCGCTTGGATGCCCATACACGCTGATACGTAGTTGCTGACTATGAGTTGGCACGGCCTTAAGCCTAATATGTACCTAATGATTAGCGAAGTTTTAAAACCTGCGGTCACGCGAATTATTTCTCCGGTGGCCCGATTCTTCCTACGAATCGGATTAACACCAAATGCAGTTACTGCAATAGGAGCTATATGCGTTGTTATCAGTGCGTTCTATTTCTTCCCTCAAGGTGATTTTTTTGTAGCAACGCTTGTAATTAGTTTTTTCATGCTCAGCGATCTCTTCGATGGAGCGATGGCACGTATTAGTTCTGCCGGCGCAAGCAAATGGGGTGCGTTTTTAGATTCAACAGTGGACAGAATTTCTGATTCAGCAGTTCTCTGTGGTGTAGCAATCTTTTTGATCCAAGAGGATAATCATCTTTCAATAATTTATTTGGTATGCCTTGTTACGGGCATGCTAATTCCATACATCCGAGCAAAAGCTGAGAGCATGAATATCGTATGCAGCGGTGGTATTGCCGAGCGCACAGAGCGAGCAGTCATTGTTTTGGTTGGAACAGGATTTCATGGACTAGGGGTGCCATATGCACTTTCGATAAGCGCATGGGCATTAGCGATACTTGGCGTAGTAACAACTTTTCAACGATTAATTATTGTAAAACGCGCGATTTAATATGAAAGAAGGTCTGGTTGGGTGGGCATATATCTTCGCCTGGAAGATATTTCGTAAGCTGCCTGAAACTTTTGCGTACTCATTATTTGATCGTGGTGCACGATTTTTAGTTAAGCGCAATCCAAAGAGCGTTGCGCGTTTGCGAAGTAATTTGATGCGAGTAAAGCCAGAAGCCACAGAATCACAAATGCAGGCACTTCTTGAAGATGCCATGTCTTCATACATGAGATATTGGTGTGACACCTTTAGATTTCCAAATTGGGATAAAGAGCGCATAAATTCCACAGTTACCGTGACGAGAGAAAATTTACTGCTAGATGGGATCGCAAGTGCACGTGGAGTAATTGTTTCTCTACCCCACGCTGGAAACTGGGATCACGCCGGTGCATATTTCTGCCTCAAAGGGATACATCTTGTGACGGTTGCCGAGCGCCTCAAGCCTGAAAGATTGTTTCTCGAATTTCTTCGTTACAGACAGAAAATGGGAATGGAAGTTCTGGCCTTGGATTCCAGATCTATCGCCAAGTTGGCGCAAAGGTTAAGAGAAGGTCATCTCGTAGCACTTGTTTCAGATCGCGATCTATCTAAATCGGGAGTAGATGTTAGTTTCTTTGAGCACCCTGCACGTATGCCAGCTGGACCGGCAGTGTTAGCAATAAAGACGGGTGCGATCCTGCTGACGGCGTTTGTTAATTATACAGAGCGCGGGATTCATATTACATTCGATGAAATCAAAGTTCCGAGTGAAGGAACGCAAGACGAAAAAGTTTCATTCCTTGTTCAAAAATCTGCTGATAACTTCGCCCGGGGCATTATTGAATTTCCGCAGGATTGGCACATGCTTCAAAGAATTTGGATTGATGAAGATTTTAAGGAGCGAATGTAATGCTTACACGTTCGCTCAAAATTGGCATAGTCTGTCCATACGGATGGGATACACCAGGTGGTGTACAAAATCACGTGCGTGATTTGGCTGAATATTTAATTGCTGCAGGCCATGATATTTCTGTATTGGCACCAGTTATTGATGAATCCAAAATCCCAAGTTACGTAACAAGTGCGGGCAAACCAATTGCGATTCCCTATAACGGGGCTGTAGCGCGAGTTCTATTCGGACCAATTGCTTTTGCTCGTGTTCGCCAATGGATATCACAAGGTGATTTCGACATTCTTCATTTACACGAGCCCGCCATTCCTTCTATTTCATTATTGGCGTGCTGGGCGGCAGAAGGGCCATTGGTTGGAACCTTTCACGCAGCAGCAAAGAGACAAAAAGCAATCTTTGCAATTGGTCCTATTTTAGAACCAGTCATTGAGAAATTATCTGCGCGCATAGCCGTTAGCGAAGCAGCTCGTGCAACATTGACTGAACACCTCGAAACTGACGCGGTTGTAATACCTAATGGAATTTACGCCGATCGATATAGAGATGGTGTCGCACAATCGCAGTGGCAGGGAAATACATTGGGTTTCATCGGACGATTTGAAGAACCTCGTAAAGGTCTTTCAGTTTTAGTTGATGCCCTCCCAATTATTTCAAGATTCGCACCAAATGTTCAAGTTTTTGTCGCAGGACCTGGTGATACTAAAGATGTTATTGACTCCATCGATACGCAAATGCGATCTAGATTTACCTTCCTTGGAAAAATTTCTGAACAGGATAAAGCAAATTTTCTAGCTTCGATCTCACTCTATATTGCACCAAATACAGGGGGAGAGTCATTTGGAATTATTTTGGCAGAGGCCCTTGCAGGAGGCGCCACAGTTGTTGCAAGTGACATACCTGCATTTGATTCACTCTTAAATCATGGTCAGTTCGGCGAATTATTCGAATCTGAAAGTTCGACGGATTTGGCTAAACGGGTCATTGATTTATTGCGAGATGATGAGCGAAGAATTGCACTTGGAAAAGCAGGCAAAAAACACGCCCAGCAATTTGATTGGAAAGTTGTAGCGGATCAGATATTTTCAATCTATGAAATGTCATTGGTAAGCGGAGAAAAAGTTAGACTCGCATCAGAGAATCGAGCATGGAGCAGATTTATTGGACGCGATCAACGAGGGGATGCATAAGTGAAAACCTTTGTGATCGTTGGTATTTTTCTACTGGTATTTGTTTGGTACTTAACTTTTTTAGCAACTCGCTTAGATCGCCTGCATCATCGTGTTGAAACGAGTTGGGCGAATTTGGATGGTTTGTTGCAACGACGAGCCGCAGTCGCACTTGAGATTGCTCGAAGCGATATTGCTGATCCCGCATCAGCGATGCTGTTAACTGCTGCTTCCTATCAAGCACGTGAGGCGAGCATTGAAAATAGATCTGCTGCCGAGAGTGGATTATCGGGGACGCTTGGGCTTTTACTAGCTGATGGACAAAGCAGCCAGAGGCCGCAAGAAATTGTTTTACTCCGTGAATTATCTGAGTTAACAGACAAAGTGAGAATTGCAATTTCGTTACATATAGATGCTGTAGCAAGAACCCATTTAGTGCGAAGCAAAGTGATTGTCCGCGTATTTCGTTTGGCCGGAACTGCGCCGCTACCAATAGTTCATGAATTTGAGTCTGATGTTCTCTAAAACTAAAGTTCTTATATTTTTTGCATACGTGTCAGTTTTAGGTACTGCTGGATGCGCTTCAATATCTCAGAGCGTCACTCAGATAGTTTCTGACCCTATTCAAACTAATGTGCTCAGCGGCCGCGAAGGTGAAAATGGGCCAGTTTTGGTTGTGAAGATTGATGACACAGCAAGTGCTCGCCCTCAAGTTGGTTTGGAGTTTGCAGACGTTGTTTATATCGAGCAGGTTGAAGGCGGCTTAACGAGATTAGCTGCAGTTTTTTCATCAAATATTCCTTCTCGAATCGGTCCAGTGCGAAGTGCACGCATTAGCGATATCGAACTATTTGCCCAATACGGACGGATTGGTTTTGCGTTTAGCGGAGCACAAAAGAAATTACTTCCAGTAATTGCTGCTGCAAATCTTTCTGACATTGGCGCAATGCGGCGAGGTCCAACCTTTTACGTAACGGATCCAAATCGCAATCAACCGTATGCGATGTTTGTCAGTGCCCAAGCGCTCATGGCTAATGAATCGAGCAAGGCAACAATAATTGATTCGGCAAAAAATATTGGCTGGAATTTTTCAGACAAATTGGAAAATGAGGGTTTTGAAGTTACCGATGTGACGATGCATTGGCCAGCACAAAAATATTTAGCGCGGTGGGATGGGAGCGAGAAGAGATGGCTATTAAGTGTGAACTCGTTTCCTGACGTCTCCGACCTAGGAAAAAACCTAGGTCCGTCAACATTAGTTATCCAATTAGTTTCTATTACTCCATCTGAATACGGAGATAAGTTCGGTGGAAATACTCCGTTTTCTCAAACCGTCGGAACTGGAAAGGCATACGTTCTGCGCGATGGCATTGTGATCCAAGCAACGTGGAATCGCCCAGATGCTTTGTCGCCAACAACTTGGAGTGATGCAACTGGAGCGGAAATAAAGTTTGCGCCAGGACAAGTGTGGGTTGCCCTCACCGATAAAGAGCCGGATTTCACGCGCAAACCTGCCAGCGCGCCAACTCCAACTTCAAAGTAGTATTGGACACCTATTCATACAGGGAGTTGTAATGGCACAGGAAAGCGGAACATCTCGCGTTAAGCGCGGAATGGCAGAAATGCTTAAGGGCGGCGTCATCATGGACGTTGTCAATGTTGAACAAGCAAAAATTGCCGAAGATGCTGGCGCTGTGGCTGTTATGGCACTTGAAAGAGTGCCAGCAGATATTCGTGCACAAGGTGGCGTTGCACGCATGTCCGATCCCGACATGATCGCTGCAATTCAAGCTGCAGTTTCAATCCCTGTTATGGCTAAAGCTCGCATTGGTCACTTTGTTGAAGCGCAAGTTCTTCAAAGTTTAGGTGTTGATTTCATCGACGAATCTGAAGTACTTACACCAACTGATTACGCCAATCACATTAACAAATGGAATTTCACAATTCCTTTTGTTTGCGGTGCAACTAATTTAGGTGAAGCACTTCGCCGTATCAATGAAGGTGCAGCAATGATTCGATCTAAAGGTGAAGCCGGTACTGGCGATGTTTCTAATGCGATGACACACATGCGCCAAATCGGTGGAGAAATTCGCCGCCTAACTTCCATGCGCGAAGATGAACTCTATGTAGCCGCAAAAGAGATGCAGGCTCCATTTGATTTAGTAAAAGAGGTCGCTGCAAATGGAAAGCTCCCGGTTGTTCTATTCACAGCAGGCGGTATTGCAACTCCAGCTGATGCTGCTCTGATGATGCAAATGGGCGCCGATGGAGTTTTCATCGGTTCAGGAATCTTTAAATCTGGTGATCCAAAGCGACGCGCAGAAGCATGTGTCAAAGCAACTACAGCTTTCACTGATGCAAAAGTTATTGCAGATGCTTCGCGCGGACTTGGTGAAGCCATGGTTGGTATAAATGTTGCAGATCTTCCAGCACCACATCGTCTTTCTGAACGCGGTTGGTAGTAAAAAACTTGCAGGTTGGCGTTCTAGCTTTACAGGGTGATTTTCGCGAACACTTAAACGCTTTGGCGCAGTGTGGAGTTCAAGGCGTTGAGATTCGAACCCCTGCAGAGTTAGATAAAATTGATGCACTAATCATCCCGGGCGGGGAATCAACCACGATTGTTTCTCTCGCTAAAACATTTGATGTATTTGAGCAAATTAAGAAGCGAATTGCAGATGGCATGCCAACTTATGGCTCGTGCGCTGGAATGATAATGTTGGCAGATCACATTGTTGCCGCAAAAGATGGCCAAGAAACATTTGGTGGAATTGATATAACTGTTCGCCGCAATGCTTTCGGTCGACAAGTTGATTCCTTTGAAAGTGACATTTCTGCTCCTGCAATTTCAAAATCCCCTATACATGCAATTTTCATTAGAGCGCCATGGGTTGAAAAAGTTGGCAAAAGCGTTGAAGTCTTAGCAAGTTACGAAGGTTCTGACGGTGCATCCCATCCGGTTGCTGTTCGCCAAGGTCATTTATTGGCTACGGCTTTTCATCCTGAGATTACGGATGATTTCAGCGTCCATAGGTACTTTCTTGAGAAAGTTTGCTCATAGAGATTTGTTCAGATTACGATAAAGTAAGGCAGGAATAAAAAATCTTTCAGGTGAGGTGTTAAATGTCCGGCCATTCCAAGTGGGCAACGACAAAGCATAAAAAGGCGATCATCGATGGTCGTCGTGCCAAGAATTTCGCTAAGCTCATTAAGGCAATTGAAGTTGCCTCACGCAATGGTGGACCCGACATGGAAGGCAACCCAACTCTCTTTGACGCTGTCGCAAAGGCGAAGAAGAATTCAATGCCTGCAGACAATATTGATCGTGCAATCAAGCGCGGTGCTGGCCTTGAATCTGGTGGTGCTGATTGGCAAACAATTATGTATGAAGGTTATGGACCACATGGTGTTGCAATCATGATTGAATGTTTATCCGATAATAGAAATCGTGCTGCATCTGAAGTTCGTGTTGCTGTCACCCGTAACGGCGGTTCCATGGCCGACCCCGGCTCAGTTTCATATCTATTTCATCGCAAAGGTTTAATTGTTGTGAATAAAGCATCAGGTGCAACGGAAGAATCTATTCTTGAAGCTGTTCTTGAAGCTGGCGCCGAAGAAGTTAACGATAATGGCGAGGCATTTGAAATTGTGTGCGAAGCAAGTGATTTGGTCACTGCGCGCACCGCACTGCAAAATGCAGGAATTGATTATGAATCTGCGGATTCTTCCTTCATTCCATCAATGACAATCGATTTGGATGCAGAGTCGGCGATGAAAGTATTCGAACTTATAGATGCGATCGAAGAGCTAGATGATGTTCAAAATGTGTTCAGTAATGCAGATGTATCAGATGAAGTAATGGCGAGCCTGGCTTAATTTTTTCGTCCCACCTCTTAGGCTTGCCGCATGCGAGTTCTTGGAATCGACCCAGGTCTGACTAGGTGTGGCGTTGGGATCGTTTCAGGTAATCCCGGATCTGCTCTGACATTAGAAGGTGTCGGCGTAATCATGACGGCCACAGATATAGACCTAGATCTTCGTTTACTTCAATTGCACTCAGGCATAACGCAATGGGTAAAAGAATATTCTCCTGATGTGATTGCTGTTGAAAGAGTATTTTCTCAACACAATGTACGAACTGTTATGGGTACAGCGCAAGCAGCCGGAATTGCATTATTGATTGCTGCGCAACACGGCGTTCCAGTGTTTTTGCATACACCGAGTGAAGTAAAAGCTGCCGTAACAGGTTCTGGCCGAGCCAATAAGGCGCAAGTATCAGAAATGGTTAAGCGCTTATTGAATTTACAAGAAATTCCTAAACCCGCAGATAGCGCAGATGCACTCGCACTTGCCATCTGTCATATTTGGCGCGGTTCTGCGGATTCGAAAATTAAAAGTGCGCTAGCGGCCGAGAAGAAGCGATTGGCAGCCCTGCGATGATCGCAACGCTAAGTGGCATAGTGCGATCACTTACTCCAGATAGAGCGATTATTGAAGTCGGGGGAATGGGCATGAATGTTTTAATTAATGCACACACCAGCAATTCTTTGACCGTTGGTGCGCATGCAAATCTATTTACATCCCTTGTTGTACGAGAAGATTCACTCACTCTTTTTGGTTTTAGTGACGAACCGTCTCGAATCCTTTTTGAGTTGGTACAAACTGTTTCTGGGATAGGCCCAAAAGTTGCGCTTTCAATTTTAGGCGCGCTCACACCATCAGAGTTAGCACATGCCGTAAATACTGAGAATATTTCTGCAATTGAAAAAGTACCAGGAATTGGTAAAAAAGGAGCACAACGATTAATCCTGGAGCTCAAATCAAAGATAAGTGATTTTGGACAAGGATCCTATACAAGATCTCATCAACCTGTATGGCGCGAACAATTAACGAGTGCTCTCATCTCTTTAGGATTTTCAGCTAAAGATTCCGATGATGCTATTAGTTCTGTTTTGTCTGATATTTCACAAGAAGAGATTGCGCAGATGGAGTTAGGTGAATTACTCAAACTCGCATTACAAAGCGGTAAAAAATGACACCTGATGATCGCTTGGTAACTCCGGCGCTTCGAAGTGACGATGGCGTCGCAGAAAATGCTCTACGCCCTAAAACTCTGCAGGATTTCATAGGTCAGGACAGAGTGCGCCAACAGATTGATGTGTTACTCAGTGCCGCTAGGAAACGCGAAAGCGCTGCCGACCATATTTTGTTATCGGGTCCTCCGGGATTAGGCAAGACAACGCTTGCTCTAATTCTGGCAAGTGAAATGAATACACCGATACGCGTTACTAGCGGTCCAGCAATTACGCACGCAGGAGATTTAGCTGCAATCCTTTCTTCGTTAGTGGAAGGTGAAATTCTCTTTCTCGATGAAATACATCGGTTGCCTCGACCAGCAGAAGAGTTGCTTTATCTTGCTATGGAGGATTTTCGCGTGGATGTTGTTGTTGGCAAGGGTCCGGGTGCCACAGCCATTCCGCTTCAACTTCCTCGATTTACATTGGTAGGGGCCACGACTCGTGCAGGTTTGCTGCCAAGTCCTTTGCGCGATCGATTTGGTTTTACTGCCCACCTTGATTTCTATGATGAAAAGGATTTAGCAATAGTAATTACCCGAAGTGCAAAACTACTTGGCCTAACTATTGATGCAAAAGCAATCGATGAAATTGCAGGTCGCTCTCGCGGTACCCCTAGAATTTCAAACAGATTGCTTCGACGTGTACGAGATTTTGCTCAAGTGCAAGGCGGAAATGTTCTCTCACATGCTCATGCAATGGCTGCCCTTGAAATGTATGAAGTAGATGAAAAAGGTTTAGACCGATTAGATCGAGCAGTTCTAACTGCCTTAATTGAAAGATTTAATGGTGGACCTGTTGGCCTATCCACTCTTGCAATCGCCGTCGGAGAAGAGAGTGAAACAGTTGAATCTGTTGCAGAACCATTTTTGGTCCGAAATGGCTTTATGGCGCGTACATCTCGCGGAAGAATTGCAACGGCATTGGGTTGGACCCATATTGGGCGCATTCCGCCTGCTGATTTAGCGGCAACTCCGGGCCTTTTCGACACACCAGATATTCACGCCTAGACTCTGCACTTATGTCTACATCGAATAAACCAATAAAAACTTCTGCCCGTCCAGGGCGTACCTTGCTAGTCCTTGCCCTCGTCATGCTCGCTTTATTTGCGACTGTTCTCATTACAGGTGCAAATGCGGTACGACTTGGTCTAGATCTTCGCGGAGGAACAAGTGTGACTTTGCAACCACGAATTGCTCCAGGTGAAGACGGCAAAGTTACAACGGAAGCAATCGATCAAGCTGTTTCGATTATTCGCCAACGTGTTAACTCATTAGGAGTTGCTGAAAGTGAAGTTGCTGCCCAAGGTAGTGGCACAAACCGCCAAATTATTATTTCAATTCCTGGGGATACCGGACGTCGCGTTGTCGAATTAGTTGGACAAACAGCAGAGTTGCGATTTAGGCAAGTATTAGCAACTGCTGCAGCCGCAGCGTCAGCTGCGCCTTTGGATCCAGCCGCAACTCCTGCAGCTGGCGTCACTCCAGAATTAAATGCACAATTCGCTGCCCTTGATTGCACGAAGGCAGAAAACCTGCAAGGAACAGGTACTGATAATGCTGATGGTGCGATTATTGCTTGCGATAGAAACGGCAGTGCAAAGTACATCCTGGATAAAGCAGAAGTACTTGGACGTCAAGTTTCTAAGGCCACAGCCGGCATTGATCAACAAGGCGGCAATGTTTGGTTTGTGTCATTGGTTTTCAACGATGAAGGTACAAAGGCGTTTGGTGCCATTACTTCACGGGTAACTGGTTTACCAACACCGCAGAACCAGGTAGCTATTGTTCTAGATGGTTTAGTTGTTTCGGCACCACGTATTAATGAAGCGATTCCCTCTGGTAACGCTCAGATAACTGGTTCTTTTACTCAAGCAGAAGCACAAGATCTTGCCAACGTTCTTAAGTACGGTGCGTTACCGCTGGCATTTGATCGTGGAGAAGTTCAACAGGTATCTCCTACACTTGGCGCAGATCAATTAGATGCGGGTTTATTGGCTGGTCTTTTGGGACTTATATTGATTTTCGTATATTCAATTTTATATTATCGAGGACTAGGTTTGGTCTCTATTGGTTCCCTGATGGTTGCGGGAGCTCTCGTTTATCTTCTTTTCTTGCTTCTAGGTAAGTGGATTGGATTCACACTTACTTTGGCGGGCATCGCAGGAGCCATCGTTGCCATTGGTATTACAGCTGACTCCTTTATTGTTTATTTTGAACGTATTAGAGATGAGATTCGCGATGGTCGATCTCTGCGTTCTGCTGTGGAAACTGGATGGACTAAAGCACGTAGAACAATTGTTGTGGCTGACTTTGTTTCTATTATTTCAGCGGTTCTTTTGTATCTCTTCGCGGTAGGTGGTGTTCGAGGTTTCGCGTTTACATTGGGGCTTACAACGCTAGTGGATTTAATCGTTGTATTCGCCTTCACTAAGCCACTGACGATGTTTTTAGCTAGGTTGAAATTCTTTAGTTCTGGACATGCTCTTTCTGGAGTCTCTGCAAAAAGTATCGGTAATTTATCTAATGCAACGAAGGAGGCATAAGTTATGTCTAAATTTTCAGGATTAGGCGCCCGACTTCACTCGGGTGAAACCTCGGTTGATTACATTGGAAAGCGTCGTCGTTGGTATGCACTTTCTGGTTTGTTAATTATTGCTTCGATTGCCGCGCTTTCATTGCAAGGTTTGCATCTTGGAATTGAATTCAAAGGTGGATCGTCTTACACGGTAACAAAGGTTGGTGGCTCGATTGCCCAGGCAGAAGCAGCCCTAGCGAGCGCTGGAATAACCGGGGAAAAAATCATCCAACAAGTTGGAAATGACAAAATCCGCGTACAAACTGGATCGCTTTCCAATGAAGCATCTAATGCCATTCAAGATTCGTTAGCATCCACATTTGGCATAAGTATTGATTCGATAGATACACAGATTATTGGACCTTCATGGGGCAAAGAAATTACTCGTAAGGCTTTATACGGATTGATCGGATTCTTAATTGTAGTAATTCTTTATTTGGCGATGGCTTTTGAACCAAAAATGGCTATTGCCGCAATCATTGCTGTTGTTCACGACGTTTTCATCACTGTAGGTATCTATGCTCTTGTTGGGTTTGATGTCACGCCTGCAACGGTCATTGGCTTCCTTACAATCTTGGGGTATTCACTGTATGACACAGTTGTTGTCTTTGACAGAGTTCGCGAAAATACGCGATCCATCACATCAACTTCAAAGATGACCTACTCACAGTCAGCAAACTTGGCTATTAACCAAACAGTTGTCCGTTCAATTAATACAACCATCGTTGCGTTGCTACCTGTTGGCTCAATTCTTTTTGTCGGTGCTGGATTATTGGGTGCGGGAACACTTAAAGATCTCTCTCTAGCGCTCTTCATTGGTCTAGCCACTGGAGCATATTCTTCAATATTTATTGCAACTCCATTATTAGCTGCAATGCGTGAGCGTGAACCTGCGATGCAGGCCTTAGCAAAGCGCGTTAATGCTCGTGGTGGATCACCAGCGATAGCAACAACAGGAGCCGTTGCGATAGATAGCAGTGGTGAAAAACGTGGTCCTCGTAATCAACCAAAACGTAAAGGTCGCAAGTAACTTTATTTGCGTCCCAGATGGACACACTTTTACAACCTTTGATTAGCTCTTTACAGGAGCATGATTCAAAGGCTGACGTGGCGAAGGTTGAAAAGGCCTACGAAGTTGCAAAGAAAGCTCACTTAGGACAACTTCGTAAGTCAGGCGATGAATACATAACTCATCCCGTTGCCGTGGCGCAGATTCTCTCTGAGTTAGGGCTTAATGATTCAACGATTATTGCGGCGCTTTTGCATGACACAGTTGAAGATACGCCTTATTCATTAACTCAATTAAAAAGTGACTTCGGTGATGAAATATCATCCCTAGTCGATGGAGTAACAAAGTTAGATAAATTAAGTTACGGACCAACTGCCGAGGCAGAGACCGTGCGCAAAATGGTCGTTGCCATGTCCCGAGATATCAGAGTTCTTGTTATTAAGTTGGCAGATCGTCTGCACAATGCCCGCACCTGGAAGCATGTGGATCCACAAAGCGCCGAACGCAAAGCTCGGGAAACATTAGATATTTATGCCCCCCTTGCGCACAGGCTCGGTATGAATGCAATGAAGTGGGAATTAGAAGATCTGTCATTTGCAGTTCTAGAGCCAAAGAAGTTTGAGGAAATTTCAAGATTGGTTGCAGAGCGCAGTCCTTCTCGCGATGCGTTAACTGCTGAAGTAATTAAGGATGTAGAAGAGGACCTTGCCAAAGATTCTGTCGAAGCAACTGTTACTGGACGAAAGAAGCATTTCTTTAGCGTCTATCAAAAGATGGTTGTTCGTGGACGCGATTTTAACGATATTTATGATTTAGTTGGTATCCGTGTCTTAGTAAATGATGTGAAAGATTGCTACGCAGTACTCGGTTCAATCCACGCCCGTTGGTCACCCGTGCCGGGTAGATTTAAAGATTACATTGCCATGCCAAAATTTAATTTGTATCAATCACTTCACACCACTGTTATTGGACCTGATGGTAAAGCAATTGAAATTCAGATTCGTACCTTTGAAATGCATTCACGCGCGGAATTTGGAATCGCTGCTCACTGGAAATATAAGCATGGCACTGATACGAATTCTTCTTCTCCGCAAATGCTCTGGTTGCGACAATTACATGAGTGGCAAAAAGAGACAGAAGATCCATCAGAATTTTTGGAAGCGCTTAGATTCGATCTTGGAACTCCTGAGGTCTTCGTTTTCACACCTAAGGGAAGCGTTGTGGCGCTTCCAGGTGGTTCGACGCCTGTTGATTTTGCTTACTCAGTTCACACAGATGTGGGCAATAGGTGTGCTGGAGCAAAGGTAAATGGACGTTTGATTCCACTTGATACTCGCTTGAACAACGGTGATGTTGTTGAAGTTGTAACTAATAAGAGTGAGTCAGCGGCGCCATCTCGCGACTGGCTCAATTTCGTTAAGAGTCCACGTGCTCGATCAAAGATCAAAGCGTGGTTTAGCAAAGAGCGCCGCGAAGAAGCAATTGAAGCGGGTCGCGAATCTATTGCACGCCAAATGCGCAAAGCAGGACTACCTTTACAAAAAATCTTTGCAGGCCATGCATTACTTGAACTTGCACACGAGCTGAGGTATCCGGATATTTCTGCCTTGTATTCAGCCGTTGGCGATGGACATGTGTCATCGGCTGCGATCATTGACAAGTTAGTTCAATTTATGGGCGTTGAAGATTCTCACCCCGAACCCACAATGGATTTTGTTCCTGGGGGAGCACCTATTGCTAAACGTTCTAGCAGCGCAATCAAGGTCGAAGGAATTGATGATGTGTTAGTCAAGCTTGCGCGCTGTTGTACTCCAGTTCCAGGGGACGCAATCATGGGATTTATTACTCGTGGAAGTGGAATATCTGTCCACCGTTCTGATTGCGTTAATGCTTATGATCTACACACACACCAGAATGATCGAATTGTTGGGGTGAAGTGGCTAGAAGGTGCCTCAAGCTTATTCTTGGTAAACATTCAGGTTGAAGCGCTAGATAGAGCACGTTTGCTTGCTGATGTGACTCGCACTTTATCCGAACAACAAGTGAACATCCTCAGCGCAGCAGTAAGCACCACAAAAGATCGTGTTGCAATCTCACGATTTACATTTGAAATGGCAGATGCCACACATTTGGATGCGGTTTTAACTGCGGTTAGATCAGTTGAAGGCGTGTACGACGTTTATCGAACAACCAATAATTAACTAAATTCAGCCAGGGATTTCTCTGCTTCTTCTAGCCAGATACGTCTTGCGGCAGCTGATTCGATAGCCTCAGTTGCTTTTTTGGTATTACCGGCTGTTGTTGCTTTAGCCGCAATTTTTTCATAATTATCGATTGCACCTTGAAGTTGAGCTACAACTTCTGCAGCGCGTGCTTTAGCCGCAGGATCGGTCTTACGCCAAATTTCCGCTTCAGCTGACTTAATCGCATCTTCTACGACACTTACGCGAGCATCTAGCGCTGATCGCTTATCGCGATTAGTCATTCCAATTTTCTCCCATGAGCGGGAAAGATCTCTAAATTTGTTTTTAGCATCTTTCACATCGGTGAAAGGAAGAAGTGCTTCAATTTGAATGATCAATTCTTCACGCTTTGCCAAGTTTGTACCCATTGTTATTTCACGTTTTTCTAAGTCAGCGCTCTTAGCTTGGAAGAATTGGTCTTGAGCTTTTTTAAATCGCGCCCATAGTTTTGCATCTTCAGATGGCTTGCCTCGTCCAGCCGCCTTCCACTGATCCATCAGTGATTTAAATGCCTTAGCAGTTGGAACCCACTCAGTTGAAGTGGCCAATTGTTCTGCCTGAGTAACTAAATTCTTCTTTGCATCTGTGACAATAGAAGTGGTTGCTTCCAAATTGGCAAAGTGAGTCCTACGTCGCTTATCGAATTTGTTACGAGAGGCTGAAAATCGCTTCCACAAATCCGCATCAGTTTTCTTATCTAAACGAGGCGCAGATTTCCACTCAGCAAGTAATTCTTTGAGGCGATCACCCGTGGTTTTCCAACTTTCAGATAGAGCAAGAGATTCAGCTTCAACGACAATCTTTTCCTTTTCAACCAAAACTTGAGCACGCTTGGCAGATTTTTCAGCTTCGGCTGCAGCTTTTTTTGCTTCATAGGCACCGCGATGGCCCTCAATAAGGGGTTCAAGTTGCTCGACAGAGTTTGCAAGAGCCTCAAGATCCCCGACTGCATTAACTTCTTTTACTTGATCCCGTAATTTTTTAACAGATGCCATGGCATCGGAAGGCACCATCGCGCCACTTGTAATGCGTGCAGCAAGGAGTGCAATCTCTGATGCAACAGCTTCAAATTTTCTTACAAAGTAAGCAAGTGCTTCTTCCGCGCTTTTTCCCGGGTACGAACCAACTGCTTTATCACCTGCTGAAGTTTTAACGAAGACCGTTCCATCTGGTGCTACATATCCAAATTTTGCTGGATCACCAATGAGTGCAGATGCTGCAGATGATGGAATTGAAAGAGGAGTTGGAGTTATGTCGGACATGGTCTTCCCTTCAGCGCGTTGATTGATTTCAATCTTCGCTATTGGACCTCATTAACCTTGATTCTGATAACGCAGAGCCTTCAGTCGAGTTGGTCAGGCGGCTTAGTGAAGGTAAAAGGTACCCTGTACCTATGAGCGCGGCGAAATTTCCCGCGTAACTAGCTCCATAAATAGGCGCAGTCGAAGGGAAATCACCGTGTTCATCACCTCCTTCGCTGCCCCAATGTTTGCCACCAATTGTTGGATCATTGCCGATGCCCCTGGAGGGGAATGCATCATCGTTGATCCCGGAATGCCAGATGTTTCTGACACAGTGTCTATGGTTTTAAATGAACACAAGTTAAAGGCCGTTGCCACAATCATCACTCACGGACACCTTGATCACACATTTTCAGTCGTTCCAGTTGCTGATGGATATGGGATTCCGACATATATCCATAGCGAAGATCGAGCGCTTCTTTTGCATCCAGAACGCGCTCATGGTGCTGAATTTTTAGCGACATTAAGTGCAATGAACTTTGTCGAACCGAGTGATGTAAGAGAATTACGACATGGAGCTGAACTCGAAATGCTAGGAATGAAGTTTCGTGCCATTCATTCCCCGGGACATACTCGAGGCTCCTTAATGTTTACAGTTGATGATGAAGTTCTTATTAGCGGCGACGTGTTATTTGCTGGTGCAATTGGCCGTACGGACCTGCCTTCTGGTTCGGCAAGTGAAATGCAAGAAACTCTCGTCAATAAAGTTTTGACGCTTCCAGATCACCTTCGCGTTTTACCAGGACACGGACCAGATACAACTATTGCTCACGAGCGAAGAACTAATCCCTATCTGATCGATGCTGCGAAGAAATCAGGTAGGCGATGAGCAAAGCAAATCAAATACAGGCACCAAAAGGTGTCAGCGAGTATGTACCACCACAATCTCGAAAATTTGAGTCAGTTCGTCAGGCGTTACTAGAACCTGCTAAAAATGCGGGGTATGAATTAATCGAATTACCAGTTTTTGAAGATACAGAGTTATTTACTCGCGGAGTTGGTGAATCAACAGATGTTGTATCAAAGGAGATGTATACATTTGAGGATCGTGGTGGACGTTCAATAACTCTTCGCCCAGAAGGTACCGCCGGTGTAATGCGCGCTGTCATCGAACATGGTTTAGACAGAGGCCAACTTCCAGTCAAACTTTATTACAGTGGACCATTCTTTCGTGCAGAACGTCCGCAAGCAGGTAGATATCGTCAATTTTACCAAGTTGGCATCGAAGCAATTGGTATTCAAGATTCTGCATTAGATGCCGAAATCATCGCAATTGCAGATGCTGGATTTAAATCAATCGGATTAAAAAAGTATCGCTTAGAAATTACATCTCTAGGGGATTCTGCATCACGAGCAAAACACAGAGTAGAATTAGTAAAATTCATTGAAAATTTGAATTTAGATGAAGCTACTCGCGTCCGAGCAGCGATTAACCCACTGCGCTTATTTGATGATAAGCGCGATGAGATTAAGACACAGATGATTGATGCGCCTTTGTTACTTGATTTCTTATCGGCAGATTCCTTGAAGGATTTCAAAGATGTACAGAAGCACCTGACAGCGCTCAAGGTTGACTACATTATTAATCCACGAATGGTGCGAGGATTGGATTACTACACCGGAACAACCTTTGAATTCGTTCACGAATTACTCGGAGCGCAATCTGGCATCGGCGGCGGTGGCCGCTATGACGGGCTTATGGAGCAATTGGGTGGACAAGAACTCTCCGGTATTGGCTTTGGTTTAGGTATAGATCGTTGCGTACTGGCTGCAGATGCTGAAGGTATTTCATTTGATCAAGAGTTCACTTCAGATTTGTTCATCATTCCATTGGGCGTTGAAAGTAAAACAGTCGCATTAACTGTTGCTCAAGAGTTACAAAAAGCAGGTCTGAAAGTTGAGATTTCTTTCGGTGATCGCGCTCTGAAAGGGTCTATGAAAGCAGCCGACAAAAGTAATGCCGAATACGTTTTAGTCCTTGGTGATAGTGAAATTTCAACTGGGATTGTCGAGCTCAAGCAGATGAGCACGGGTAAGACATCTTCGGTTACTCTTACCTCCTTACGGGAACATCTAAAAAGTGTTTCTGGTAAATAATTATCTTTAGAAAAAGAGGCTGTTAAATGTTGCGCACACACGGAGCTGGAACGCTTCGAGCATCCCATGTTGGCCAAAGCGTGACACTTGCTGGTTGGGTTGCCAGACGTCGAGATCACGGCGGTGTGGCATTTATCGATTTCCGCGACGCAACAGGGTGGGTACAAGTTGTTATTCGCGATGAAAAAATTGCAGGAGCGTTGCGCGCTGAATGGTGTTTGAAAATAACTGGTGAAGTCGTCGCTCGACCTTCAGGAAATGAGAATTCTGCTGTTCCAACCGGAGCCATTGAAGTGATGGGCGATGATGTAACAATCTTAAGTGAAGCGTCTGCTCTACCATTTCCGGTTGATAGCGGCGATGACGTTGAAATTTCAGAAGAAGTTCGATTGAAGTATCGCTACTTAGATTTAAGACGCGAAGGTCCCGCTGCGAATTTGCGATTACGATCAAAAGTTACCTCAACTATTCGCAGAGTGATGGAAGATGAAGCGTTTCTCGAAATTGAAACTCCATACCTCACACGGTCAACGCCTGAAGGTGCACGAGATTTCTTAGTTCCTGTTCGGCTGCAACCCGGCAGTTGGTATGCATTGCCTCAATCCCCACAGCTTTTCAAGCAATTATTGATGGTTGCCGGAATGGAAAAGTATTACCAAATAGCGCGCTGTTTCCGCGATGAAGATTTCAGAGCAGATCGCCAACCAGAATTT
>WLRX01000039.1 GCA_009706135.1 Actinomycetota bacterium | reverse complement strand
GAACTCTAATTTGATGAGTGCGTCCAGTTTCTAATTCAACTTTAACTAAAGAAACGCCACGATAAAATTCAATAACTTCATAATGCGTAATACTTTCTTTTCCGTTAGCAACTACAGCAAACCGATGATCCTCTTTTGGATGACGATCAATTGGTGCATCGATGGTTCCGGTAGTTGGATCCATGTGACCTTGGATTAATGCGTGATAAATCTTTGTGACCGTGCGAGATTTGAAAGCATCCTTCAGAAAGGTAAATGCTTGATCTGTCTTAGCGACAACCATTAGCCCACTAGTGCCAACATCTAGCCGATGAACTATTCCAGCACGCTCTGCCGGACCACTCGTTGAAACTGTGTAACCAGCTGCGCTAAGAGCGCCGACAACTGTTGGGCCTTCCCAACCTGGACTTGGGTGCGCGGCACAACCCACGGGCTTATCAATGACAACAATGGAATCATCATTATAAATAATAGATAAACCAGGAATTGGAGTTAAAGGAATTGGTTCGGAGTTTTTCTCTTGCGGCATCAAAACTTCGATAATTTGTCCAGCAGCAACTTTGTCAGATTTGCTCATAGCTTTACCTGATGTGGTGATATCGCCATCTTCAAGCAAGCGAACAACTGCGGTGCGAGAGAGTCCAAGGACTCTTGTCAGCGCGCTATCAATGCGCTCACCTGCAACGCCCTCTGGGACAGACAAGGTTCGAGATATACGTGCCATTTTCAACTCTTGCCAATCTATTTATCTATAGGTTTTATTGGTGCAACGTTTCGAATCGTTAAAATAACGGCTAGAAGTGCTGCAATCACAATAGCGGTATCGGCAACATTAAAGACCGGCCAACGCGGTAATTGAATCCAATCAATAACATGACCTTGCAGAAAGCTGGGCGCTCGAAAAATGCGATCGGTGAGGTTTCCTAGAATCCCACCCAAAACGAGCCCACCAACTACAGCCCATCCCTTTGATGTAATTCGCCCGGCATAACGTGTGATGAAGACCAAAACCATCAGAGCAAAAATTGAAAAGAAAATAGTCTTGCCAGTTCCGATACTAAATGCTGCTCCCGAGTTTCGAATAAATGTGAGTTGAAGAAAAGAACCTAGTACTTCAACATTGGCTCGAGATGATAAAAACTTCTCTGCCCAAAATTTGGTTCCAAGATCTATAAGCCACACAACCCAGGCGATGAGATAGAGAGAGCGCCACGGGCGCATTCTTAGCGCCGTTCCTCTTTCTGCTTGCAGAGCATGCAGAGAGTTGCGCGTGGGAAAACTTGTAAACGTGCCTTGCCAATTGGTGAGCCGCACTCTTCGCAATTGCCATAAGTTTTTGTATCAATGCGTTCAAGGGCGCGCTCAGTCTGTAAAACCATGTCGCGTGCGTTAATCACAAGTGACATTTCGTGTTCGCGTTCAAAAGTCTTTGTTCCAGCATCTGCCTGATCATCACCAGCGCCGTCTCCAGCATCGGCGATCAGCGCATCCATCTCTCTTTCAACTACTGCAAGATCTGCCTGTAGACGCAAGAGCTCTTTCGCTAATTCACTGCGGATGGCTTTTAGTTCTGTGGCATTCCAAGCTGCTTCGCTCTCCGATACAACTATTGGTGAAGGTGCCTGCTTAATTGGTTTGAGTGGTGCAATCTTCTTTCCACTTTTAACAGGACGAGCAGGTGGGGGCATGACGAGTCGACGCTCTTCGACAACTGGCGTATTTTGTGGAGCAACTATGGTCTTCACGCTGACCGTCTGAGATTTTTCATCAACCGTCAACGTTGTCTTGGAAGGAAATGGTCGCCCAGGATTTTTCTTTACCGCTTTTGCAGGTGCCTTCTTTGCAGCAACTTTCTTAGCGGGTGCTTTTTTTGCCGGAGCTTTTTTGGCTACCTTTTTTGCAGGGGCCTTTTTAACCGCTTTCGTAGCGGCCTTCTTTGCTGATTTTTTAACCGGTTTCTTTGGCACGCCGCGCACCCTATGCCGATTAACGCATGAGTACCAACTTCGCCACGAAGTAAGTTACGTATGAGCATGGAATAGACTTCTGACCTCATGGTATTTCGCCCGATTTCAGCGCAGATCGATCTTGCCGCAATGGAGCACTCGATCCTTGATTTTTGGCGCACCAATGCAATCTTTGAAAAATCTGTCACTGGCCGAGAAGGCGCACCTACGTGGACTTTTTATGAAGGTCCTCCCACTGCAAACGGTATGCCAGGAACTCACCACATCGAAGCGCGTGTATTTAAGGATGTCTTTCCACGTTTTCACACAATGAAAGGCAAACAAGTAGTTCGAAAAGCCGGATGGGATTGTCACGGACTACCCGTTGAAATTGCAGTAGAAAAAGAGCTCGGCTTTAACGGTAAAGGTGACATTGAAAAATTTGGAATCGCAGAATTTAATGACAAGTGTCGTGAATCGGTAACTCGTCACGTAGATGCATTTACTGCGATGACCAATCGCATGGGATTTTGGGTTGATTTCGATGAAGCGTATTGGACGATGGCGCCTGCATACGTTGAAAGTGTGTGGTGGAGTCTTGCTCAGATTCATAAAAAAGGCTTGCTCGTTCAAGATCATCGTGTTGCACCATATTGTCCGCGTTGTGGAACAGGATTATCTGATCACGAATTAGCTCAAGGCTATGAAACAGTGACCGATCCATCTGTGTACGTTCGCTTCCCAATTACATCCGGGCCACTACAAGATTTGGGTGCAGCATTGCTTGTTTGGACAACTACGCCATGGACGCTAGTTTCTAATACGGCGATTGCGGTTAATCCCAAAGTGACTTATTCGATTGTCAAAGTTTCACACGAGGATAAATCTGAAGTTCTGGTAATCGCCGAACCACTGCTTGAGAAACTTCAAGGCGAAGTTGAAATCCTTAAAACCGTTCTTGGCAAAGATCTTGAGCGAACAACATATTCAAGACCATTTGATTTTGTCGAGATACCAGATGCGCACTTTGTTGTGCTTGCAGATTACGTAACTACTGAAGACGGAACTGGATTAGTTCACCAATCCCCTGCTTTCGGTGCGGATGATTTACAGGTTTGTCGTGCCTATGGATTACCAGTTGTTAATCCGGTTGCACCTGATGGTCATTTTCTGGCAGATGTAGAACTAGTTGGTGGAATGTTTTTTAAAGATGCTGATAAGCCTCTAGTAAAAGAGTTAAAAGTACGTGGATTGCTCTATCGCCACCAACCATATGAACACTCATATCCACATTGCTGGCGCTGTCACACCGCACTTATTTATTATGCACAACCATCCTGGTACATCCGAACCACATCAATTAAAGATGAGCTTCTGCGAGAAAATGCGGCAACGAATTGGTACCCAGAAACTATTAAGACTGGACGCTACGGTGATTGGCTCAATAACAACATTGACTGGGCGCTTTCACGTAATCGCTATTGGGGTACGCCTCTTCCTATTTGGAGATGTGAAAACAAACATGAAGTTTGTATCGAATCATTAGCAGATCTTGGTACACGCGCAGGACAGGAATTATCATCACTTGATCCGCACCGTCCATTCGTCGATGACATAACTTTTGCCTGCACCGAATGTTCAGAAACTATGGTGCGTGTTCCTGAAGTTATCGATTGTTGGTATGACTCTGGTGCAATGCCATTTGCCCAATGGGGATATCCACATCAAGAAGGCAGCAAGGAAAAATTTGAAGCTTCATATCCTGCCGATTTCATCTGCGAAGCGATTGACCAAACTCGTGGTTGGTTCTACACACTCATGACAATTGGAACATTAGTTTTTGATAAATCATCTTACGAAAATGTTCTCTGCTTAGGTCATATCCTTGATAAAGATGGCAGAAAAATGAGTAAGCACTTAGGAAATGTTCTAGAACCGATGGCCCTTATGGATCAGCACGGTGCCGACGCGGTTCGCTGGTACATGCTGGCTGCAGGTTCGCCGTGGTCTGCTCGTCGTGTTGGTCACGATGCAATTAGCGATGTTGTTCGCAAAACGCTTTTAACGTATTGGAATACGATTTCTTTTCACTCACTTTACGCACAAGCTTCAAATTTTGATCTCTCACAATCACCAGCGCGAAGTAAGCGTCCCGTTATGGACCGATGGATAATCTCTGAATTATCAATTCTGATTAATGAGGTGGAGTCTTGTCTTACTAATTTTGATTCACAGGGTGCTGGAAAGGCTTTAGCTCAATTTATTGATGATTTATCAAATTGGTACGTACGTCGCTCGCGTCGACGCTTCTGGGATGGCGACGTTGCAGCCCTTGCAACTCTGCACGAATGTCTCTCAACTCTCACCCAATTACTCGCTCCGATGGTTCCTTTTATCTCCGAACATGTGTGGCAAGAACTTGTGCGACCGGTTGATCCATCAGTTGCAAATTCTGTCCATCTATCTGATTTCCCTGTGGCATCCGAAGCCGATATTGATACAAAGTTATCGGCTCAAGTTGGGCTCACGCGCAGAATTGTTGAACTAGGAAGAGCTGCTCGTGCAGAATCTGGAATTAAAATCCGCCAGCCACTTCAACGTGCACTCATTGCTGCAAGTGGCTGGGCAGCCCTGCCACCAGATATGCGCGAACAAATTGCTGATGAATTAAACGTTGCCGACCTTGCAGATATCGCAGATGCCGATGGCGATCTTGTGGATATTTCAGTTAAAGCAAACTTTCGTACTCTCGGTGCCAAATTTGGTGGAGAAGTGCAGGCGATTTCTAAAGCGATAGCAGCAATGGATGCCACAACATTAGTAAAGACACTCCGTGCTAATGGAAGTGCAAATGTCGCCACTTGGAATATCGAGTTAGATGATCTAGTAATCACCGAAGTGCCACGCACTGGATGGATGGTTGCCAGTCATGAAGCAGAAAGCGTTGCCTTAGACCTCACGCTAACCCCTGAGTTAATTGCTGCTGGAAATGTGCGAGAAGTAATTCGATTTATTCAAGAAGCACGAAAGACAAATGGTTTTGATATCTCAGATCGCATTCGTGTTACCTGGAATGCACCTGAAGATATTGCTAGAGCTGTGCAATCAGCAGTAGATCACATCAGCGCTGAAGTTTTAGCTACTGAATTTAATCGTGATACTGACATTGCATTTATCGAAGGCGAGCTTGGTTTTAATGCGCAGTTGCAAAAGAGCTAAATAAGTAAAACTAAGGGCATTAACATCTGTATTGCAAAGAACAATACGATGAATGATAAATCAAGGGAAACTCCACCTAAGCGAAGCGGTGGAATAAATCTACGTACAAAGTTCATAGGTCGATCAGTAATTGCATAAATAGCTTCAACCAAGAATAAAATAACGCCACTTGGTCGCCAAGAAGGTTTAAACATCCGAACGTAATCCAAAATCAAACGGCCAAGTAAAGCAAAAAGAAATAATTGCAGTATTAAATGAAGTATCGAGCCGATACGTAACATGTTAAAAGATTCAGCTCTGGTTAAAGAAACTTGCTTCAGCAGCAGCAGCTTTATCTTCGCTGCTTACTTTTACGTTCGCTGGTGAGAGTAGAAAAACTTTCGATGTTACACGTTCAATTGTTCCGTGATGACCGAAAACAAGTCCACTTGAAAAATCTACGAGTCGCTTACGTTCTGATTCATCCATGTCAGTTAAATTAATGATGACTGGATTGCCTTGACGATAATGCTCTCCAATTGTGCGTGCTTCGTTATAGAAACGTGGATGCAGAGTAATAATACGATCCAACGTTGGAAGTTCTAATTGTGGTGTCGTATCCGCTGAGACAACACTTGTTACGTGACGTGCTTCGCGTGTGCGAATACGAACATCAGGAGCACGAGTAGAAGACGTTTCCACAGCATTTGCGATTTCTGGGTCATCAACTAATCCAAGGTAGTTTGCGACACGGCGCATTGCACTCGACATGGTTAAAAGGTTACTGGGCAGAGGGGCGGGAACCGAGGATTGAACTGCCAACTCGAATATGTGTCGCACCGTGGATGATCGCGGATTCGAAGTCATTGCTCATGCCAGCAGATAAGAATTTTGCTTCCGGGTAAGAGGCTTTGAATTTGGCGTAAATGGTGGCTAATTTCTCAAAAGCTTCATCACTTTTCACATCAAGTGGGGCAACTGCCATAAGCCCCATGAGGTCTAGATTGGCAGAACTGATAACGGCATCGGCTAACTCTGATAAATCTGAAGGTTGCGCCCCGCCTCGCCCTTGCGCGCCATCTAGTGAAACCTGCAAGAACACTCCGATGCGAGCTGCACTAACTTTATCTAAGGCCGCGATGTGTCGAAGTTCATCAAGTGAGTGAATAACATCGGCCCACGAAGCAATTGATTTCAATTTATTGCTCTGAATCTGACCCTGAAAATGCCATATACCTGGAACGGCAGAAGCTTTAGGTACCGCATCGCCATCACGGTTTTCACCATATTCATGGATATTCAGACTTGCCAATATATGCACATCGCTGACCGGAAAAGTTTTCGTTACGGCAATTAAAGTAATTTCATCACGCATTCGCTGGGCGAGCTTTGCGGCACCTTCTATTTTCTCCTGCACAATCGCTAAGTTGCTGGAAATTTCTTCATAACGTGAAGTCATAATCTAATTAAACCTGCCTGACGACCCGTGCGATGGGATTTGCGGTAAGAAAATAGGTTCTTATCTTCTCGGGTGCAACGAGAGTCAACAACGCAATTAACTGAAAAAGTCTGCAAATTGGCAACAAGTGCCTTAGGTAGGTCTAATGCGGGCGTTCCATTTTTGCTTTGGCATCGGGCACTTGGATGAATGGCTACTACTTCATCATAAGTACTTTGATCCACTTCATAACAAGAACCGCAAATAGATGGGCCTAAATTTGCGGTGATTAAATCGGCACCAAGTTCGCGCATTATGGCCACACTCTTTGCGGCAACGCCGTTAACTAACCCTCGTCTTCCAACATGAACCGCTGCGACTACGTTCTGGCTAGATAGCAATAATGGAATGCAATCTGCGACTAATACCGCCAAGGTAATTCCAGCGACATTTGTGACTAAACCATCGCATGTAAGAACTTGATCCGTATGTGCCGAAACAATTTCTACGGTATTTCCGTGTATTTGATTCATGTAAAGAGTTTTGCCATGGACCTGCTCAATTACATCTCTGTTGCGCACAACTGTCTCTACTTCATCACCTACGTGCAGCGCCAAATTTAGGGCAGAAAAATCGCCTTGGCTATATCCACCAAGGCGATCTGTGAAGAATGTAAAACTCACACTTACTTCATGAAATCTGGAACATCAATTTCATCTTCCGCAACGAGCTCTTCGAAGGTGACGCGAGGACGAGGAGTGAAATCTGATTCAAGATCCAAGGCCACTGCTAATGGATCGTTGCTTGGGACTGGATTGGCGTTTCCAG